>DATLHT010000050.1:0-5131 GCA_035539795.1 Burkholderiaceae bacterium | reverse complement strand
CAGCTGGCGGGCGACTTCGTCGGCGGCTTCGAGGTTGGTGCGCGTGGCGGTTTCCTCGATGTCGGCACCCTTGGTGGCGCGCGCCGAGTTCACATCCACCGACACCAGCGCCTCGGTGTGATCGATGACAATGGCACCGCCCGAGGGCAGGCCGACCATGCGCGAATAGGCCGATTCGATCTGGTGTTCGATCTGGAAGCGCGAGAACAGCGGGATGTCGTCGCGGTAGCGTTTGACGCGCTGGACGTTGTCCGGCATCACCACGCTCATGAAGGCGGTGGCCTGGTCGGCGATCTCGTCAGTGTCGATCAGGATCTCGCCGATTTCGGGCGAGAAATAATCGCGGATGGCCCGGATGACCAGGCTGGATTCCAGATAGATCAGCAGCGGCGCGCGGTTTTCGCTGGCGGCGCCGTCGATGGCCTTCCACAGCTGCATCAGGTAGTTCAGGTCCCACTGCAGTTCTTCGGCGCTGCGGCCGATGCCGGCGGTGCGCGCGATGATGCTCATGCCGTCGGGCATGGTGAGCTGGCTCATCGTCTCGCGCAGTTCCTGGCGGTCCTCGCCTTCGATGCGGCGTGAGACGCCACCACCGCGCGGGTTGTTCGGCATGAGGACCAGGTAGCGGCCGGCCAGCGAGATGAAGGTGGTGAGCGCTGCACCCTTGTTGCCGCGTTCCTCTTTCTCCACTTGAACGATCAGTTCCTGGCCTTCGTGCAGCGCATCATTGATGCGGGCATTGCGGACGTCCGTGCCGTCTTTGAAGTACGCACGTGCCACTTCTTTGAAGGGCAGGAAGCCGTGACGCTCTTCGCCGTAGTTGACGAAGCACGCTTCGAGCGACGGCTCGATGCGCGTGATCACGCCTTTGTAGATGTTGCCTTTGCGTTGCTCGCGGCCCGCGGCCTCGATGTCGATGTCGATCAGCTTTTGGCCGTCGACGATGGCAACACGCAGTTCCTCCTGCTGTGTTGCATTGAATAGCATGCGTTTCATCGCAAACCTCACTCCAGTGCCGTGTGTTGTCACGGCGGTCGGTTGGAGCACGCAGGGAATAGCGATGGGCGGGAGAATTGCCGGAATGGCGGCATCGCAGAGGCGATGCCGGCCGGGCACGGGCGAGAAAAGCAGGGAGAACGCGTATCCGGTTCCCGGGCGGGCCGCTTCGGTCGGCCGTGTGGGCGCGACGGATGCATGGGCCTTGTCGGGCGCGCTAGCGGGGCGCAGCCGGGTGCAGGACGCCGTTCTGTAAAGAGCGGTTAGAGACGCTATCAAAATGAGGCTGGCGTTGTTGCGCGGTCACACGGCATTTTCCGTACTTGGCTGCCGCACCACGTGTTGCCTGAAGCATTGCGCTTCACTTTGATAGCGTCTCTAAGCGGTCGCGGATTGAGTCATACGCTCGAACACCGCTTTCCCGACCTGGCGCGAATACTTCTTCGATTTATTGCCGCCAGGTGTCTGGATCAGGGTGCTGCGTTCTGCTGCAAGCCGGCCGGCACCATACCGGGTGCACGGGACTTTTCTTGCCGAAGCGGATGCCAAACCGGGCATCCGCCATGAATTCTGTTTTGCCGAATCACTGGTTCCCACAGTGCGGACATCTGCCGAAGCGGCCTCTGGGCCGGTCCCTGCCGGTGCGCGCGCTGCGCGTACTGCTGAATTACGCTGTCCGGGCCGACGCCCTCGCCAGGCGAACGGGACAAGCCGGTGCAGACAGCCCCGCGTGTAAAATGAAACCATTCTTTTACCGCACGGACTCGTTTTGCCGGCTAACTACCGGAAAACGAAAAAATTATATTCAAAATGAATGAGTTACGCCATCAAAATGAGAAAAATCGCACCACCGGGGGTTCCGGCGGGCAGGTGGCGTTCGTCGAGATCGACGAAGGGGCCGAAGGCCAGCGGATTGATAATTTTCTGCTCCGCCTCGCCAAGGGCGTGCCGAAAAGCCATGTTTATCGCATTCTGCGGTCCGGTGAAGTCCGGGTCAACAAGGGGCGCATAGATGCAACCTATCGACTTCAGATTGGCGATATTGTGCGGGTTCCACCTATGCGCATCGCGGAATCCACCGTCCAGCCGACCGCTGTGCCCGCGGCGGAGTTCGCCGTGCTCTTTGAGGACGATCACCTGCTGATCATCGACAAGCCGGCCGGTACGGCCGTGCATGGCGGCTCCGGCGTGTCGTTCGGGGTGATCGAGCAGTTGCGGCGCAGCCGGCCCACGGCGCGCTTCCTCGAGCTGGTCCATCGCCTGGACCGCGAAACCTCTGGCGTGCTGATGCTGGCCAAGAAGCGGTCCGCCCTGGTGCACCTGCATGAGCAGATCCGGGCCGGCCAACTCGACAAGCGGTATTACGCGGCGGTGCATGGCGACTGGACCCACACCCGCCAGCATCTGCGTTTTGCACTGCACAAGTACAGTACCCCCGAGGGGGAGCGGCGTGTGCGCGTGCAGGCCGATGGCCTGCCGTCCCATACGGTCATCAACCGCATGGGCGGCAACGGCACGTTCTCGTGGCTGGAGGCCGAGCTGAAGACCGGGCGGACCCACCAGATTCGCGTGCACCTGGCCCATGCCGGGTTTCCCATACTCGGTGACGAGAAGTATGGGAATTTCGCCCTCAACAAGCAGCTGGCGCGGGCCGGCGCGAAGCCGGGCCTGCGGCGCATGTTCCTGCATGCACACCGGTTGGTGCTGGCGCATCCGGCCGACGGGCGGCGGCTGACGGTCGAGGCGCCGCTGCCACGCGAATGCGCGGCCTTTCTTGAGCAATGTGGAATAGGGCAGTAAGCGATATGGCGCAGCAGCAATTCGATCTGATCGTGTTCGACTGGGACGGCACGTTGATGGACTCCACGCCGACCATTACCCGCTGCATCCAGCTGGCGTGCCAGGACCTGGGGTTGCCGGTGCCGGACGACGGCGCGGCCAGCCATGTGATCGGCCTGGGCCTGCAGGATGCCCTGAGCCTTGCCGCACCCACGCTAGATCCGGTTGACTACCCCAAGCTGTCCGAGCGCTATCGCTTCCATTTCCTTACGCGCGATCCCGAACTGGTGCTGTTCGACGGCGTACGCGAGATGCTCGAAGCGCTGCGCGCACAACACTACCTGCTTGGCGTGGCGACCGGAAAGTCGCGCGCCGGCCTGCAGCGCGCGCTGGCAGCGACCGGCGTGGCCAGCCTGTTCGATGCCACGCGCTGCGCCGACGAGACGTTTTCCAAGCCGCATCCGGCGATGCTGGTGGAGCTGGCCGGCGAGCTGGGGCAGAACATCACGCGTACCGTCATGATCGGCGATACCACCCATGACCTGCAGATGGCCGCCAACGCCGGCTCCGGTGCAGTGGCGGTGAGCTATGGTGCGCATCCCCGGGCTTCGCTGATGTCGCTCTCGCCGTTGCATTGCGCGAGCGATGTGCCCGATCTTAATGCCTGGCTGGCGCAACATGCCTGAACATGCCCAGTTGATCTGCGACTCCGAGGCACTGGTGGATGGCGGTGCCGGGGTGCGTTTCGAACTGGTGCATCGCGGCCGGGAGATCGGGGCGTTTGCGGTGCGGCATGACGGCACGGTGTATGCCTATCTCAATGAGTGCGCACATGTCCCAATGGAAATGGACTGGCAGGAAGGCCAGTTCTTCGATGCTACCCAGACCTGGCTGATGTGCGCGACCCACGGCGCCCTCTATGAGCCGCGCACCGGCAGGTGTGTGGGCGGTCCTTGCCGAGGTGCGAAATTGGTCGCGCTGACAGTACAGGAAGAGCTGGGTAAGGTATGCTGGATCCCCGGTGGCGATTTCCAACCGCGTCCGTCTTCCCTGACCTTATCCTGAGAGACCGCAGCACATGAGCGAACCGCAACATCCGTCGTCCGGCCAGTCTTCCGGCGGGGCTCCCGGGGACGATCCCAATACCCTCCAGTCGACAGACCATGCCGACTACCCGCTGGAGGAGGATCTGAAGCGCTCGGACAAGCAGGCTCGTGAGCAGGTGCGCGGGCAGGCGCCGGGTTGGGAGCGTGGTGTGCTGGAAAAGGTCTTGCTGGCTACGCTCAAGGAGCAGCGCGCGGCGCGGCGCTGGCGTATTTTCTTCCGTCTTGCGACCCTGGGCGTGTTCCTGCTGGTCTTCTTCACGCTGTTCGAGTTCAAGACGACCACCAAGTCGGCATCGGGCCGCCACTCTGCGATGGTCACCATCGATGGTGAGATCGCCGCTGGTACGTCAGCCAGCGCCGAGGCCATCAATGCCTCGCTGCAGGCCGCGTTTGAGGATGCAGCATCGGCGGGCGTGATTCTCAAGATCAACTCGCCGGGTGGTTCGCCTGTCCAGGCCGGCATCATCAACGACGAGATCCGCCGGTTGCGTGGCGTTTATCCGGACAAGAAGCTGTATGTGGTGGTCGAGGAAGTCTGTGCTTCGGGCGGCTACTACATTGCCGCCGCGGCGGACATGATCTATGTGGACAAGGCCAGCATCATCGGCTCCATTGGCGTGCTGATGGATGGTTTTGGCTTTACCGGGCTGATGGAAAAGATCGGCGTGGAGCGCCGTCTCTACACGGCGGGAGCGAACAAGGGCATGCTGGATCCGTTCTCCCCGCAATCACCGGTGCAGCGCGAGTATGCGCAGCAGATGCTCGACGAGATCCACCAGCAGTTCATCACCGTGGTGCGGGAAGGTCGTGGCAAACGTCTTTCCGACGATCCGCAACTCTTCTCCGGCCTGTTCTGGAGCGGCGCGCGCAGTGTCGAACTAGGCCTCGCGGACGGCATCGGAACGGCTGATTTCGTGGCGCGCGACGTGATCAAGGCGGAAGACATCGTCGACTATACCGTCAAGGACAACATCGCCGAACGCGTTGCCAAGCGCTTTGGCGCAGCCATGGGCGCTGGCGCCATGAAGGCGCTGCTGTGGAGCGGTTCGCTGCAGCCGTTGCGCTGACGCGGGTGTCTGGTCGCGTCATGCTGGCGGGCACGCCGGTCAGGGCTGGCGTTGTCGCGGCTCCGTGGGCGTACAGGTCAGCGGGCCAGTAACAGGAAAATCGCTGGCCGCTTGCGCAGGTCGAGACGCTGCTCCGACCATTGCGCCACCGGCAGGGTCACGATCTGTTCGCTCGGCAGCGTC
>DATLHT010000049.1:0-2102 GCA_035539795.1 Burkholderiaceae bacterium | reverse complement strand
CGGAAATCCGCCTGATGCGCGCCATCAAGACTGCGCTCGATCCGTTGAATTTGCTGAACCCCGGCAAGGTGCTTGCGTGAGGTGACGGCTTCATCGGAGCATGTGGGGTGCGCCGGCATTTCCGAGGGGCGCGCATGGCGCCCCATGGCATGGCTGCCAGAAACGCTCAGCCCGTGAGCGCACCCTCATTGGCCGGCAGTGCCAGTCTGGCGAACTTGGCGAGCACGCCGCGTGTGTAGCGCGGCGCGGGCGGCTGCCATGCGCCGCGGCGCCGGGCCAGTTCCGCATCGCTGACGTTCAGCTGCAGCTTGAGCTGATGCGCGTCGATGGTGATCGAGTCGCCTTCCTCCACCAGCGCGATGGTGCCGCCCACGAACGCTTCGGGCGCGACGTGTCCGACCACCATGCCCCACGTGCCGCCCGAGAAGCGGCCGTCGGTAATGAAGCCGACCGATTCTCCAAGACCCTTGCCGATGATGGCGGAGGTCGGGGCCAGCATTTCCGGCATGCCCGGACCGCCCTTCGGGCCGAGATAGCGCAGCACCAGCACGTCGCCGGCCTGGATCCTGTCGCCGAGGATGGCATCCATGGCGCTTCCTTCATCGTCGAAGACGCGCGCGGGACCGGTAATCACCGGATTCTTCAGGCCGGTGATCTTGGCAATGGCGCCGTCTTCGGCGAGGTTGCCCTTGAGCACGGCGAGGTGGCCTTCGTCGTAGAGCGCCTTGTCGATCGGCATGATCACGTCCTGGTCGGCGCGTGGCTGGTCCGGCACGTGCGCCAGTTCCTCGGCGAGCGTGCGGCCGGTAATCGTCAGGCAGTCGCCATGCAGCAGGCCTGCGTTCAGCAGGATCTTCATCACCTGCGGAATGCCGCCGGCCCGGTGCAGATCGGTTGCCACATACTGGCCCGACGGCTTGAGGTTGCAGATCACCGGTACTTTCTTGCGCATGCGTTCGAAGTCGTCGATGGTCCATTCGACTTCGGCGGCGCGGGCGATGGCGAGATAGTGCAACACGGCGTTGGTCGAGCCGCCAGTTGCCATGATCACGGCGACCGCATTCTCGATCGACTGGCGCGTGATGATGTCGCGCGGCTTGATGTCCTTCCTGATGGCTTCCACGAGCACGCGCGCCGATGCGGCGGCGCTGTCGACCTTTTCCTGGTCGGGGTTCGCCATGGTCGAGGAGTAGAGCAGCGACATGCCGAGCGCCTCGAACGACGAGCTCATGGTATTGGCGGTGTACATGCCGCCGCACGAGCCGGTCGACGGGCAGGCGTTGCGTTCGATGCCCTCGAAATCCTCGTCGCTCATGCGGCCAGCGGTGAACTCGCCGACGGCCTCGAACGACGACACGATGGTGAGGTCCTTGCCCTTCCAGTTCCCTGGCTTGATGGTGCCGCCATACACATAGATACCGGGGACGTTGGTGCGCGCCAGGGCGATCATGCCGCCCGGCATGTTTTTGTCGCAGCCGCCGATGACCACCACGCCGTCCATCCACTGGCCCTGCACGCAGGTCTCGATGCAGTCGGCGATCACTTCACGCGAGATCAGGGAATACTTCATGCCTTCCGTACCCATCGACATGCCATCGGAAATCGTCGGCGTGCCGAAGATCTGGGGATTGGCGCCCGCGTCCTGCACCGCTGCCACGGCGGCATCGGCCAGTTTCTGAAGGCCGGCGTTGCACGGTGTGATGGTCGAGTGGCCGTTGGCAATGCCGACCATCGGATTGTTGAAGTCTTCCTTTTTGTAGCCGAGCGCGTAGTACATCGAACGGTTCGGCGAGCGCGCCACGCCTTGCGTGACATGGCTGGAACGTTTGTTGTGGGGCATGGCGTTCTCCTGGGGGGCTAATCCGCAGGATGGCGCTTGCGCTATCGCGTGTCCAATATATTATTCAGCCTGTATTGAGTCGAAAAAAATATCAATGGATCTGCGCCAGTTGCGTTACTTCGTCACCGTGGCCGAGGAGCTGCATTTCGGCCGCGCTGCCGAACGCCTCGCCATGACCCAGCCACCGCTCAGCCAGCAGATCCAGGCGCTCGAGCAGGAACTTGGCGTGCCGCTGTTCACGCGCACACGCCGCTCGGTGGCG
>DATLHT010000048.1:0-3491 GCA_035539795.1 Burkholderiaceae bacterium | reverse complement strand
ACTATGCCTCGCAGGGCAACGGCACGCTCTCGCACCTCGAGGCGGAACTGCTGCAGCAGCGCGCCGGCGTGACCGCCGTGCATGTGCCCTATCGCGGTAGCTCGCAGGCCCTGCCGGACCTGATTTCGGGCAAGGTCTCCTTCATGTTCGACAGCGTGGCGGCCTCGCAGCCCTTCGTGAAGACCGGGCAGCTGCGCCAGCTGGCCGTGGCGACCAGCAAGCGCGTGCCGATCTATCCGGATTTGCCCACGGTCGCGGAAGCCGGCTTGCCGGGCTACGATGCCGATAACTGGTTTGGCCTGTACGCGCCCAAGGGTACGCCTGCGGATGCCCGTGCACGTCTGGGCGAGGTACTGGAAAAGGTGCTGGCCGATGCCGCGGTGCTCGACAACCTGCAGCAGAAAGGCTATGTCGTGACCTACGGCGACGCACGCCGGCTGGCTGCGGTGACCGCCAGCGACCGCGCCAAGTGGGGCACGGTGATCAAGACTGCAAACGTGTCCCTGTAATTTTCTGAATAGCTGTCTTTTTGAGTAGCTCTGATTGTTGAATGAGATTGGTGAGATGCCTGACATGAACTGGAACCTGCCCTTCCCCTCCGGCCGGCAACCCGTGCTGGCCCGCAACGTGGTCGCCACCTCGCAGCCGCTCGCGGCGCAGGCCGGCGCGGCCGTTTTCGCGCGGGGCGGCAACGCTATCGATGCGGCGCTGGCCGCCGCCATCACGCTGACGGTGGTCGAGCCGACCATGAACGGCATCGGCGGCGATGCCTTTGCCTTGGTCTGGGATGGACAGGCATTGCACGGCCTGAACGCGTCTGGCCGCTCGCCGGCGGCATGGACGCCGGAGCGTTTTGCCGGCCATGCCAAGATGCCCAATCTTGGCTGGGACAGCGTGACGGTGCCGGGTGGCGTGTCAGCGTGGGCGGCACTGTCGGAGCGCTTCGGCCGGCTGCCGTTCGAAAGCCTGTTCGAGGATGCCATGCGCCACGCGCGTGACGGCTTCCCCGTCAGCCCGGTGATTGCGCGCCAGTGGGCGCAGGCTGTGGAGGATCTGGCCGAGCAGCCGGGCTTCACCGCCTTCATGCCGCAAGGCCGCGCGCCGCGCGTCGGCGAGGTATGGCGCTTTCCGGAGCAAGCCGACACCCTGCAGGAGATTGCCCGTACCCGCGGCGAAAGCTTCTATCGCGGCCGCCTGGCACAGGCCATTGCCGCTTTCTCGGCGCAGCACGGCGGCGCGCTGACGGCAGAGGACCTGGCTGCGCATCAGCCAGAATGGGTGACGCCGGTTACTGTCGATTTCCATGGCCATACGGTGCATGAAATCCCGCCGAACGGCCAGGGATTGGCGGCACTCATCGCGCTCGGCCTGCTCGAACATCTGCCTTACGACGCCACCGCCCCCGGCTCGGCAGCACGCATGCACCTGGAGATCGAAGCCATGCGACTGGCGTTTGCGGACCTGCAGACGCACGTCGGCGACCCGGCGCACATGCGGGTCTCGGCGGAGCAGTTGCTCGACCCCGCTTATCTGCGCGAACGCGCGCGGCTGATCGATCCGGCGCGCGCCGGCAGCTACGGCCCCGGCCAGCCAGCTTCGGGCGGAACGGTATACCTGTGCGCGGCAGATGCGGAAGGCCGCATGGTGTCGTTCATCCAGTCCAACTACAAGGGCTTCGGTTCGGGCGTAGTGGTGCCAGGCACCGGTATCGCCCTGCATAACCGCGGCATCGGCTTTGTCACCACGCCGGGGCACGTCAACCAGGTGGGCGGCAACAAGCGTCCCCTACACAGCATCATCCCGGCCTTTCTGACGCGTGACGGCCAGCCCGTGATGGCATTTGGCGTGATGGGCGGCAATATGCAGGCACAGGGGCATGTGCAGATGGTGCTGCGCTACGTGGCCGAGGGCCATAATCCCCAAGCCTGCTCCGATGCGCCGCGCTGGCGGATCGACGACACCGCCACGCTGATTCTCGAACCAACGGTTCCGCAGGCCGTGCACGATGGCCTGGTTGCCATGGGCCACAGCCCGCGCGTGCTGCCGCACGGCAATCTGGAGTTCGGCAGTGCCCAGCTGGTCGCGCGGCTGGATGCAGCCGTGTCCGGGACCGACAGCGCGGTCTACGCTGCGGGCTCCGACCACCGGCGCGACGGCCAGGCCGTCGGCTGTTGATTTCGCGGCGAGGGGTACGGGATGACAGGACGTGGGCGCATGGCGGACGATGTCTGCCGCCGCATTGCCGATGACATCGTACTGGGCAGGTTCATGCCCGGCACGCGGCTCGAGGAAGTAACGCTGGCCGAGCAGTTCGGCGTATCGCGCACGCCGATCCGCGAGGCGCTCAAGCAGCTCGCCATCATGGGGCTGGTGGAATGCCGCCCCAACCGCGGCTCGGTGGTGGCGAGTATCTCCCCAGAACGGCTGACGCATATGTTCGAAGCCATCGGCGAACTCGAGGCGGCATGCGCACGCTACGCCGCGCTGCGTATGTCAGACAGTGAACGCCGGCAGCTTGGCATGCTGCATGCCGAAGGTCGTGCGGCAATGCAGGCGCGCGACATGAACCGCTACGACCAGCACAACGGCGAGTTGCATGCGCTGATCCTGCAGGGCTCGCACAACCCCGTGCTGATCGAGACGGCACAGGGCATGCGCCATCGCGTCGCGCCATACCGGCGCACGCAGTTTACGCGGCTCGACCGGGTGGCGGCGTCATACGCGGAACACTGCGGTATCGTCGAAGCCATCCTCGCCTACGATGCCGTGGGCGCGTACCGTGAGATGCGTGCGCACGTGTCATCCGCGCATGAAGCTGCCGCGGGGCTGGCGCCGCTAGTGTCATCCATGCTGGCCGCCGGCTGACGGCGGGAGGGCCGGACTCCCCGCTCGACCTGCACCGCCCACCCACATGAACTACACGACGACATCGCGCTGCCACTCTGGCGCAGCGGTGGCGGAGCCGATTTTTTTCATTGTTTGGAGTAATTTGTGAATCTCGACCTGATGCTGGTGATCCAACTGTTGCTGCTCGGCTGCGGCACGGGTTTTCTCGCCGGGCTGCTTGGAATCGGCGGCGGCATGGTGCTCGTGCCCTTCCTGACGCTGATGTTGACCTTGCAGGGCTTTCCCGGTGAGGCGATCATCAAGATCGCGGTGGCGACCTCGCTCGCCACGATCTGCTTTACCTCGCTGTCGTCCGTGCGCGCGCACCACAAGCGTGGCGCAGTGCGCTGGGACATCGTGCGCTTGCTGGCGCCCGGCATCGTGCTGGGCTCGCTGATCGGGCCAATGATCGCGCGCATGCTGCCGGCCCAGGTCATGACCCTGGTGTTCGCTGTGTTCGTGGCGTTCTCCGCCACGCAGATGTTCATTGACAAGAAGCCCAAGCCGACACGCCAGCTGCCCGGCGGCGGCGGCCTGTTCGGCGCGGGTGCAGGCATCGGCGTCCTGTCAGCCCTGGTCGGCGCAGGTGGCGGATTCATCTCGGT
>DATLHT010000047.1:0-3230 GCA_035539795.1 Burkholderiaceae bacterium | reverse complement strand
CCGCGCGAGGTGTTGATGAAGATTGCGCTCGGCTTCATCATGCCGAACTCGCGCGCGCCGATGGAATTGCGGGTGGCATCGGTCAGCGGCACGTGCACGCTGACGAAATCGCAGGTGCGAAACAGTTCATCGCGCTCCAGGTAACCGATACCGCTGGCTTCCGCTTCTGCCTGACGGTTGCGGTTGTGATAGAAAACCTTCATGCCGAAGGCGCGGGCGCGCTCCGCCACCATGCGACCAATGCGGCCCATGCCCAGCAGGCCAAGCGATTTTCCCATCAGATCGTACGACAAGGGCGCGGCACTCTTCGCCCAGCGTCCGTCACGTACGAAGCGGTCGAGGCCCACAAGATTGCGGCCCGTGCACAGGATCAGACCAAGCGTGAGATCGGCCACGGCGGCATCGAGCACGCCCGGCGTGTTGCACACCACGGCGTTGGCGGCGGTGGCAGCCTTCACATCGATATTGTCGTAGCCTACCGCAAAGTTCGAAACCACCTTGACGGCCGGCATGGCCTGAAAAAAGGCCTGGTCGAGCGGCGTGCGCACGGTGCCGACCACGCCGCGGATACGCGATGCCACCTCCGGGGCCAGCGCTTTCTCGATGCGTTCGCCGGGTGCCACCGGATGGATCTCGAAACGCTCCTGCAGGGCGCTCTGAAGATCCGCGGGCAAATTCACAGCGACCACGACAGCTTGCTTACCGTTCTGCATGTTTGAACCTCATCGAAAAGAAGGACATGAAGGGATCCGACGCTATTGTCGGTTTATCGTATAATACGATATCATGGCATCACGCAACGAGACAAGCGTATTTCGCAAATCCAGACTTTCAGAGGCTCCCGACCATGCCGACAGCACATTTCACCGATTCCGCCGGAACCGTGACCACCATCGAAATCAAGGAAGGCCATTCGCTGATGGAGGGTGCACGCATGCACGGCCTCGACGGCATCGTGGCGGAATGCGGCGGCGGTGCGATCTGCGGCACCTGCCATGTGCAAGTGGGGACGGAATGGTTTGCACAATTGCCGGAACCGGAGGCGAGCGAAGCGGTGCTGCTGGAAATGGTGCCCGAGCGCCGTGACACGAGCCGCCTGGCCTGCCAGATCGTCATGCATGCCGGACTCGACGGCATCCAGGTCAGCATTCCGTCCGAGCAGATCGGCGGTGCGATCTGACATGAGCCAGCGCATCGTCATCATCGGCGGCGGCCATGCCGCTGCTCAGTTGTGCCAGGGTCTGGCGAGCGCCGGACTGGGACCACACACCACACTGGTCTGCGCCGAAGCGGAACCGCCCTACCAGCGCCCGCCGCTTTCCAAGCGTTTCCTGCAGGATCCCCAGGCCACGGTCCAGACTCTGCTCTCGGTCGAGCAACTGGGCACGCAGGGCTTCACGATTCACCAAGGCAAGACAGCGACCGCTATCGATACCGCCAGCAAGACCGTGCAGCTCGCCTCGGGCGCGAAGCTCAGCTGGGACTGGCTGGTGCTGGCCACCGGCGCGCGGGCACGGACGATCGCCACGCTGGCGCATCTCGACAATGTTACGACGCTGCGGCAGGCGCACGACGCCATACGCCTGCGCGATCGCCTGCCGGCGGCCCGCCATGTCACTGTGATCGGTGGCGGATTCATTGGCCTGGAGATTGCGGCAACGGCGGCCTCGCTCGGCAAGAGCGTCACCGTCATCGAGGCTGCACCTCGGTTGCTGGCCCGTGCGATCTCGCCGGATCTATCGGCCCGCATCGCCGCGCATCACAGGCAGGCCGGGGTGGATATCCGCCTGCAAGCCTGCGTCGCCGACTATCGCATCGACGGCGGCCGTGTCACGCATCTGGTGCTCGGCGACGAGTTACTGCCAACCGATCTCGTCATCGTCGGCATCGGCGCCATTCCGGAAACGGCCTTGGCTGAACAGGCCGGTATTGCATGCGACGATGGCGTGCTCGTCGATCCGCTGATGCAGACCAGTGCGCCGGGGGTTCTCGCCACTGGCGACTGCGCCCGCCTGTGCGCCGGCCCGGGTCTGCCATCCGTGCGCCTGGAATCGGTGCAGAACGCCAACGATCAGGCCCGCGCGGCCGTCGCCACATTACGGGGTGAGCCGAAGCCGTACGACGCAGTACCTTGGTTCTGGTCGGATCAGGGTACGCTGCGCCTGCAGATGGCCGGTCTGCTCCCGCCCGATGTCACCTCCAGCGTCGTCCGGCAAGGTCAGGATGTCGCATCCTGCTCGCTGTTTCACTATCGCGGCGATATCCTCGCGTGTGTGGAGTCGGTGAATGCGCCGGGCGACCATCTGGCGGCCCGGCGCATGCTGCAGTCCGGGATCCATCCCGCTCCGGCACAGGTCGGCGACGCCACGGTACCGCTGGTCAACCTGTTGCGCGCCGCCTAGGGTGCCCTGCTGTTGCCGGCTCGATGCGTATGGCGGCCCGCCGGCTGCAAGGAAGGTATAGTCGCGGTGTGCCCTCGCCCGGAATGCCCTCCATGCCACCCACCGCCCTCGCCCAGCAACTGCGTTTCCTCAAAGAGATCGATGGACTGAAATCCGTGGTCCGCCAGTCTCCACTGCTCGACGGGAGCCGCAAGGAAAATTCCGCCGAGCACTCCTGGCACCTGGCCATGTATGCCCTGCTGCTGCATGAATACGCCTCCGGACCGGTCGATGCCAACCGCGTGATCCGCATGCTTCTGCTGCACGACATCGTCGAGATCGACGTCGGCGATATGCCGATTCACGGTGGCCACTCGATGGAGGAACAGGCCGAGCGCGAGCAGCGAGCGGCCCAGCGGTTGTTCGGCCTCCTGCCGCAGTCTCAAGGTACTGACCTTCTCGCCCTGTGGCAGGAATTCGAAGAAGCCGAAACCGAGGACGCCAGATTCGCCAAGGCGCTCGACCGGTTCCAGCCCCTGCTGGTGAACGTGGTCACCGGCGGCGGCACCTGGACCGAGAATGGCGTCTCGCTCGAACAGGTGATGTCGCGCTACGGGCCAGCCATCGAACGCGGCGCGCCGGCGCTCTGGGCAGAGTGCAAGCAATGGGTGGCCGAACACTTCGCACAGCCATGAATGGAACACGGCTTCGCCGAACACCCTGGCGTTGAAAATTCCGGCCTGACGCTAAAGTTGACCGACCCGGTGCCGTAACAAAAGAAAGGTACAGGGTTCGATCACCAGAGGCGCCCACCAATGCGCCCGCTCAACATCGAGATGCCAGTGAACC
>DATLHT010000046.1:0-9481 GCA_035539795.1 Burkholderiaceae bacterium | reverse complement strand
GTTCAAGGTGTGCCTGGGCACGCTGCTGGTGCTGTGGTGCCCGGCGATGCTGATGTCGCAGCACTTGCCGAAGATCACTTTTGGCGGTCGCGCGGCGGACGGCGTTGCGGGTGCCATCGGCGGTGTGATGGCGGGCATCGGCGGCTTCTCGGGTGTCGTGCCTACGTTGTGGTGCACGCTGCGCGGTTTCCAGCGTGACACGCAGCGCGCTGTGATCCAGAACTTCAATCTCTCGATGCTGGCTGTGGCCTTTGCGGTGCATGTGGCGAGCGGGAGCATCGGGCGTTCGGTGGTGCCTCTTCTTGCATTGGTCGCGGCGGCTGTCGCGGTGCCGGTGTTGTTGGGGGCTCGGCTGTATATCGGGATCAGCGAAGCGGCGTTTCGCAAGATCGTGCTGAGCCTCCTGACCTTGTCGGGTATCGCGATGTTGGCGTCGGCGGTGCCCGCGTTGCTGCAACGCAGCTGACGCCCGCGCCGGCGTAAAACGGCGCACCTCTTTTCACGAAACTACCTTGACCCTCTCGTAACGGCACGCTCTAGGATGCCTTCAACTTGAGAGGGAAGGCATGTACCTGAGGATTGGCGAACTGGCCCGGCGCACCGGGCTGACCGTGCGCGCGCTGCGGCATTACGACGACATCGGCCTGCTGGTGCCGTCGCAGCGCTCGGACGGCGGCTACCGTCTGTACGACCGCAACGACGTCGCGCGGCTGTACCGCATCCAGGCGCTGCGGCGGCTTGACCTGTCGCTGGCCGAGATCCAGGGCCTGCTCGACCGCGCGGCCGAAGGGCTGTCGGAGGTCGTGACGCAGCAGCTGTCGCAGCTCGAACGCGAGATCGCGCAGGCCACGGCATTGCACACGCACCTGCTGACGCTACAAGCCCAGTTGCAGGCCCGCACCGAACCTGCCATCGACGACTGGCTCGTGGCGCTCGAGCGCACGGTCGCGGGCGCGAAGTATTTCAGCGACGACGAGCTCGGCCGGCTCCAGACCGGTCGCGACGGTTTCGCCGACACGGTGGCCCCCGAGCGCGCCGAGCTGACTGCAACGCTCCATGCCCTGGTCGCCGCGGGCGCTTCGCCGGAAAGCACACAGGCGCAGGCCCTCGCGCAGCGCTGGATCGCGTTGCTGCTCGAAGAGGCCGGCGGCGACGAAGCCCTGCTCATGCAGCTCTACGCGATGCACTGGAACGAGCCCGCGCTGCACTCGCTGACCGGTGTCGACCGCGCCGGCATGCAGTTCATCTCACATGCGATGGCGTATGCGCGGCTGCAGCGGTACGGCGCGCACTGCGACGCCGCCGAGATGGCCTTGCTCGCGCGGCACTACGTTGCGCAGACCGACGCCTGGCCTCCGCTGATCGCCGACGTGCGACAGCAGATGCGGCAGGGCGCGGCGCCCGACAGCGCGCCGGTGCGCGTGCTGGCCGCCCGCTGGCAGGCGCTGTCCCTGGCCAAGGCCGGGGGCGATGCGGCACTGAACGCGAAGCTGCAGGAGGCCTTCCGCAACGACCCCGCGCTGCGCGCCGGCTCAGGCATCGACGCGCCGCTGGCGGCCTACATCGGACGCGCCATCGCGCAGCTCGCCGAACCCCATCCCCTTTGAACGACCAGGAACCCCCAGTGACCGCCATGCCCCGGGCCAACGCCCATTTCTTCACCGGCAACTATGCCCCGCTCACCGAGGAGCACGACATCGCGGCCCTCGCCATCGACGGTGCGATCCCGCCGGAACTCTCGGGCACGCTCTACCGCGTGGGGCCGAGCCCGCAGCACGCACCGCGCGACGACAACTACCACTGGTTCTCCGGCGACGGCATGGTGCATGCGTTTCACATCGACGGCGGGCAGGTGGCGTACCGCAACCGCTGGGCGCGCACGCCCAAGTGGCAGTTGGAGCACGAGGCCGGGCGCGCGCTGTTCGGCTCCTTCGGCAACCCCGCGACCAGCGACCCGGCGGTGATCGGGCGCAAGAGCGGCACGGCCAACACCAGCATACTCTGGCACGGCGGCCGGCTGTTCGCGCTCGAGGAATCGCACCAGCCCTTCGAGCTCGACGCCTTCACGCTGGCGTCGAAGGGGCACCAGAGCTTCGGCGACCGCCTGACCACGCGCTGCACCGCGCATCCGAAGCGCGACCCGCACAGCGGCGAGTTGCATTTCTTCGCCTACTCACCCGACGGCCCCGGCACGCCCGGCATGCTCTACGGCGTGATGGACAGCCAGTGCGAAGTGACCGAGCTGCAGGCCTTCGACGCACCGTACGCCAGCATGGCGCACGACTTCATGCTGACGCGCGGGCATGTGCTCTTTCCGGTCACGCCCTTGACCACCAGCGTGGAGCGCGCGATGCGTGGCCTGCCGCTGCTGGCCTGGGATGGTGACAAGCGCACGCACGTCGGCGTGATGCGACGCGGTGCCGTGGTCGACACGTTGCGCTGGTTCGAGACCGAGGCCTGCCACATGTTCCACGTCATGAACGCGTGGGACGAGGGTGACACCGTCGTCGCGCTCGTGATGCAGTCGGACACCGCGCCCGGCCTTCCCGATGCGCAGGGCCGCCCCGGCGACCCGCACGCGATGGCCGCGCGCCTGTGCCGATGGACCTTCGACCTGGCCGGCAGCGGCAATGGTTTACAGCGCGAGTACCTCGACGATCTGGTGGGCGAGTTCCCGCGCATCGACGAGCGTTTCGCCGGCAGCCGCACCCGGTACGGTTTCTATGCCTGCCATGCGACCGCCCGCGCCCGGGGCGATGCCGAGAGCGTGCTTTTCGACAGCCTTGCGCGCTTCGACCTGGAGACGGGCGAGCGTCACCTCCACACGCTGCCGCCGGGCGAAGTCGTGTCGGAGCCGGTGTTCGTGCCGCGCGCACCGGACGCCGACGAAGGCGACGGCTGGCTCCTGGCCGTGGTCTGGCGCGAGCAGACCCGGCGCAGCGACCTGATCGTGCTCGATGCCCGCGACCTGCGCGCCGCGCCCGTCGCGACAGCCCGGCTGCCGCACCGCGTGCCGTTCGGCTTTCACGGCAACTGGCGGCCGAACGTGTAGTACGTAGTTGTTTGACGGCATGACCTTGAACGGAAGAAGTCAACGTTGCCCCATACGACGGGATGCGTCTACCGCGTGGTGAGCCGCGACAACTCACTCTTCATCAAGATCAAGAAAATCGTGGGGGCGTTGAAGAACAAATGGAGATTGCGGGCGCATCCCTGGGAATGCCTTACTGCTTTGGCCGGTCGACGAGGAACGATGCTGTCGGCGAGTCTGGGTGCGAGATCGTGCAGTGCGGCTTGGTGCTGGAGACAGTCGCGACCGGTGATGGTGCGTGTCCGGTCACTGCGCCGACAGCGGTTAGGTGGTCGACCTGTTGCCATGCGTAGCCCCTGACCGTAGAGGGCCGATGGGCCGCCAAAGGCCGTTTACGGGGGCCCCGTCAAGTCTGGCGATGGTTCCTGTTGATGCCAGGGACGGTATGGGAAGGACCGTCATCGCAATCATCGAGAGCAGTGCTCGGCGGCGCGTGGGCGCTGGGTTGTTTGTCATCGAGAGCTTCCTTGTGTGATCGCAACCGCCTCAGCGGGTGCGCCGGGCACGGCCACCCGGAACTTCAGCCCTTCAAGCAGCTTGTCCCACAGGGCGATGGCCTCTTCGTCGTTGAGTGAGGAAGCCGCGGCCGCACCCACGCGATCCGATGCGACCTTGGTGTGCATCGTCACATTCAGGCGGGCCGGACGCGCAATGCTGCCGCTGACCCCGACGAACAGCCATTCGAACTCCTGCGTCCCGTCGGGATAACGCACCAGAGACTCTTCGCCCGCCCAGCCGTGAACCTGCTTGCTGCCCTCGCGCAAAGTGGTGAGCGTGGGGTAGCGATTCCCGGCTTCCCGCTTTCGATCTCCGATCAGCTTGAGAAGGCCGTAGCCATTGCTGCCTTCCGTGCTGGCGGCTTGATTGCTCTCGACGCTGAACACGACGTCGGGCAGTGCGGCCATGTGAAGCCCTACCTGGGAAAGAGAACTGCTGAACGCCGAATCGCGGGTGAATCCGTATTCGTGGCAAAGTCCCTGATCCGTTGGGACTTCATCGGGTTCGCGTGCGCGCAGGTTCTTGGCGGTTTCGATGGCGTCCTTGATCAGGGACCTTGTCGTCACATTTTGACTTCTTGCTGTTGCGTCACTGTCCATAAAGATGTGCGGACCCACCAGGTAGTAGAAGCGAAAACCCTCTAGTTCTAACTGTTTTGCTGAGACGCTCTTGTATGACCGGATCAGCCGTGTGTTGGGCGCAGGTCCGTTGCCAAAGTAAGTGATCTCGGCGGTATCGTTCGCATCAAGGATCTTTGCTCGATGGGCTTGCATCACCTTCTCGATGTTCTCGGCCTGGTTGGGCAAGGTTGGAAAGTCGCGCCCGAATACCAAGTGTGAGTCCACAGGCGCTGTCAGAACATAACGCCCGAAACACAGCAGCTTGGTACGCTCAAACAAGAGGTCAACGCGTTTGTTCATCGAAATTTCCTTTGTCAGTCACTGTTGTTGGGGATAGTCCCAGTCCTTCTTGGCCCACCATGCGGGGTCGTAGGCATTGGCAATCCGCGCGATGCCATACAAAGTCGCGGCGATGGCGCCTCTGTTCATGAAACTGCCCTGGTGGTCGTAGCCCGTCTGGACGAACTTGATCCGGGCCTGCACCTTGTCCGCGCTGCGTTGCACGGGTACCGTTCCGTCCGCTGCCGTATCTGGAGACTGGAGCTTGAGTTGGAGTTCCACTCCGTAGGCGCCTTGAACACGCAGCCTGCCGATGCCGTCGTCGCTGATCAGCGTCCACGTCGATGGCGGGCCCGCCGCGGCGGGGTCGCCATCGACAACGCGCCAGACGACCTCATTCCAGGCTGGTTGATCTGGATCGCTGCCATAGTGCGCGTACGTGCAATCGTGGAAGGTGTCCTGGATCGCGTTGGCAAATCTCATGGCCTCCTTGATGCGTTCGGCTGTCGCCTCCTGGCCAATCTGCTCTTTGGTCTTGCCGCCTTTCTTCGGAGACATTTTTATCTGCTCCGCTGGATCAATCCAATCGGGATTGATCAACCGCCACCATCTCCTTGATCCCAACGTATAGATTTCATCCACAGAATTTTCTTGGGGCAGCGTAGCCAGAACTTTTCCACTTTGGTCCTGCACCTGCAGCCACTGCGTGCCGTAGGCTGCTGCCGGCAACAACTCCAGTCCACCTTGCGCATTGGCCAATACCGCTGTTACTTCCGCACCGTTGTCGCCCAGCACACCTTGGATGATGTTCGCCTTCACGTTCAAGAGGCTGCCACCCTCGAAGCCCGCGCGCATGCGTTTGTAGGCCGCCGCTGCACCGGTCGTGGGCATCACGCCATGCACGATGCCCAGTACCTTGCTCTTGAGTTTGCTGTGCTTCGTGCGGAGGAGTGCGCGCGCCAGAATTCCGCCCATGCTGTGGGTTACGAGGATGACGCCGGGGCAGTTGAAACCGTTCTCGCTGTAGGTTTCCACCAGCTTGTCGATCTTCGGCGCCAGGGCTTTCGCTTCGTCGCCGTTGCTCTTGAGCCAGTTGTAGCCAAAGGCGTGCACGGGGTACCAGCAATCGCCGATCTTCTTGAGTTCGTCTTCCGTCAGCGGTTCGCCGCTTTGCCCTCCGAAGCTCGAGGGTGGCCTTCCTACCAGGGCCTCGGGGTTGTCCTTGTTAGACCAAGATGCGGAAACTTTCATGTTCTCGCCAGCCCCCTGCAGCATGTTGTTGAGCTGTTGCTCCATACGCTTGATGATGTCTCCGTAGGAGCCGAACATGACCTCGCTCCAGCCGCGTGCCCTGGCCTTTTGTGCCGCGGTAAAGCTCTGCCGGTTGCTCGCTAGTGGATGCTGAGGATCGACTTTGGGGTCACTGACGAGCAGCTTGCCGATGTCGCCCAGGTCATCGGGAACATTGTTGTGGCGCTGGTCGGAGCTGATGGTTTCGTTTCCAGTGGCATCGAAACGCTCGGCGCCGTTGTCGGTCACTTTGTAGCGGTCCACTTCCACTTCATCCGGGTCCAGGCGCATCTGCCGCTCGGCGGGGCTGGCGTTGCGGCGGGCCAGGGCATCCCCCGTCTTGTCGGGCCCCCAGGAGAGGTTGTCGCTGCGCTTGAGTTGCGTCTGGCGGTCCCGCGACAGGCGCAGATTGCTGCCCATGATGCCGGGCAAAAAAATGACAGGAATCAGCTTACCTGGGGGTACACGCACATGAACCTTGCGTTTGTCCGCCACTGGGGTGGTTGCGACCGCCACATCGGCAAACCCACCCATCCCCAGGCTGAAATCCAGCCACGCGTCTTCGTCTTCGCCTTGTACGGCCATCATTTGCTCCCGTTCTTGTTTTTTCCCAGCCACCGCACCCGATAGATCTCCGGTCCATCGGAGCGCTGCAGGCGCGTGGCGCCATCGGTGGCCGTGGTAGCGCCGCCTTTCCCGGCCGGATCACCGGCAGGCGGCGCCGGATCGTCATCTCGGGTGAGTTCGAAAAGCTGCTTGGCTGCGGGCGTTTTCTTGTCGTCGGGGCGGTGAAAAATTACCTCCTGATCGAACGGCGCATTCACGTCCTGATTCTTCATCTCGGCGTTTCTGCTGACGGGTCCCGCGAAGCTGTGGGTGGCTGCCTGAGCACGCCACACACCGTTGGTGCCATGCACGATGCCCGCGGCATTCCAGCAGGTGTAGCTGCTTCCTCCGTTGATCAGAATCTCTTCCTTGGCAGTGATGCTGATCCTGTTGGCTTCCAGTCTGATGTTGAGCCTGGCCACGAGGTTGATGCTGTCTTGCAGTGCCACGATGTCGATTCCTGCAGTGGCCGCAGTCAAACGAATGGCCTTGTAGGCAAAGAGACGCACGGCATCCTTGACACTGGCCAGCAAGCTCTTGCCTGCGCTGATGCTGGTATGACCACCGCTGGTCAAGGCGTTGTGTGCGATGCTGGCAATGTGCGTGGTGGTGCCAGCGGCGCTGTGAATGCCTGCTGGGCTGGCAAAGACCAGATGAGGTTCGTTGAGTTCAGGAAACTGGCCTTCCGGAGTGAGACCGCCATCACCTTTGATCGCATCGTTCTGCGTCTTCAGGACCTTCGCGACGACATCCTGATCGCCCGGCAGATGCGATTTGGCCTGCTGTGCCGTCTGGCTCATCCCCTCGTGCAGATCGCGTGCGGCGGCCAGGCGGGCAACCGTTTCGCCCATGTCAGTGATGTGCGCCTGGGCATTGGGCCTTGCCTGCGTGGTGACGAGCAAGCCTTTGGCGGCACGGATGGCACCATGGCCGTCGGTACGCAGTTCGACGCCTTGGCCCCGGTCATCTTTGCGGCCAGCGGTGTCTTCAATGCGCCCGATGTGCCCGAGACTGAGGCTGCTGCTCTGGTGATCGCTCTTGAGTTGCGCCTGAATTTTGCCGGGATGGTCGTCAAGCTCGAGATGGTTACCTCGCGTAGCGAGGCCGCTGCCATCCGCACTCAGTTCGCGGCTGCGAAAGCCCGAGAGATTTTTCTGTTCGGGCAGATGCCTCGGCGGCATGTTGAGCCGGTTGTAGACGCGTCCGATCACGATGGGACGGTCGGGGTCGCCGTTCTCGAAGTCGACGATCACTTCTTGTCCGATGCGTGGAACGTGAGTGCCGCCAAACTGAGTGCCAGCCCAGGGCGATGAAACACGAATCCAGCAGGAAGAGTGTTCGTCCTTGGTGCAGTAGCGGTTCCAGTGAAAGCTGACCTTGATGCGTCCGTACTCGTCGGTCCATATTTCCTGCCCGGCGGGGCCGGCGACGATCGCCGTCTGCGGGCCCATGGTGCCGGGTTTGGGCTGGGTCTGGGGCGAGCGAAAGATGTTGCCAGCGGGTTGAACCTGAAAATCGGTATGGCAAACGTAGTCTTCCTGGCCGCTGGCATGTGCGCTCTCGTGCAGGCGCAAGGTGCTGGCAATGACCAAGTATTCGAGGTTGGCAGAGTCTTGAGGGTAGTTGGCCAACGAGAAGGTGCATCCCGTGACCACCGCCCGCAGGTTGCCGCTCCCTCTGCCGCGGCTGCCGGGTGCGCCCGTCGCTTCCATGCGCGTCCGTGCGAAATCGCCGCCTTCGCCCGGGTCGGTGTAGTCGCCGGGCCACTTGTACATCTCTTGCGCGTTGTTGCCGGTATTGCGCGGCATTTCGGAGGACTGCCGCAGCCGGGCTCGGGGTTGCGTGAAGTCGAAGTCGTCCGTCACCCAACGGCCCGACTCCAGGTTTTCGATGCTGCAGAAGTCGTGGCAATACTCCTCATCGATCTTGTGGCCTGGCGGGTAGTAGTGAATCGTGTGGTAAGCCTCACTCCCGAACTTCATGTGTGCGCCGGCATCGTCCACCAGAACCAGTTTGTGCGCGCCGTCCTTGTGCTCAAAGAAATAGTAGAGGCCGAATTCCTGCATCAGCCGCGTAATGAACTCGAAGTCGGTTTCGCCATACTGGACCTGAAACACTCGCTGCGGATAGTGATGGGTGACCCGCTTTTCGGTCGGAAAGCTGTAGTCGGTGAGCACCTCGTCGACGATCTGCAGCGGGGTCTTGTTCTGAAAGATCTTGTAGTCGCTGGTGCGTGTGGCCAAGACCAACCAAGGCCGCAGGACGACTTCGTAGATGCCTCGGCGGTTCTCGTGTTGCACAAACCGTGCACTTGTCACCAGACCATTGATTTCGCGTGTGCCCGCGCCAATGCGAGTTGTTGCTCCGATGCCTTTGCCGTCGAGTTCGATGCGGATGCAGAATTCTTTGCCGATCAGCTGTTTGACCGGTACGTTGGCCGTCAGAAAGTCAGTGAGTTCCGGGCTGTCGGGGGTCTGCAGCCGGACGGTGTATTCGAAGAGTTCCCCCAGTGCCTCGCTGCCGTCGAGCGACTTGAATTCGAGCGCTGGCTCGGCCAGCAGGCTGGGCATGGCCGCGCTGCTGACGGAGATGGTTCGTGAAGTGGTAAAGATGGAAGGCACGCGTTGGACTTTTGACGAGTGATCGGTCAAAAAGTCTGGGGCGTGCGCACGTTGCACCAAAGCAAACAATGGTCACGTGGCGCCTGCCTGCGGACAAACTCAAAGGGAGTGCGAAGTAGTTTGCAGAGACCGCTGCAATGCCAGTCGATGACGAGGACTACGAAAGCAAAAGAGGGACCGCTGGCGCAGCGCGGGCTAGGTGTTGCTTGTTTTCAACAATCTAACGCGGCAACGCCAACGCAAACGGCAAACTAACCACCCCCAAGATCGTAGACAGCGTCACCAACCCCGCCACATAAGGCCCGTTGTATCCCATCCGCGCCGCCAACACATAAGCACTGGAAGCAGTAGGCACAGCAGAAAAAGCCATCAACACCGAAGCCTGCGTAGCGTCCAGCTTCAGTGCAAGCGACAACCCCCAAGCCACGAGCGGCAAAAAGAAATGCCGTATCGCCAGCACAGACACCGCCAACACC
>DATLHT010000045.1:0-7297 GCA_035539795.1 Burkholderiaceae bacterium | reverse complement strand
GTTCAAGGTGTTGGCCACAGATTGGAGCTCGCGCGCGTCCCATCTTAAGCGTCCGGTGAAGTCATCTTGAAAGCGCGATAGGAGCAAAGGATGCTCGTGTCCACCAGAACTCTTGGCGGAAACGTGGACACTATCGAACAGCAGCCCTCGCCAGGCCGTCGGCGCCGACGGTTGCATAGCGACGAATTCAAGGCCGACGCCGTGGCTGCAGCATCGCAGGCCGGCATGTCGATGGCCTCGGTGGCCTTGGCGCGCGGGATCAATGCCAACTTGCTTCGGCGCTGGGTACGCGAGGCGGAGTTGCCGCAAGCCGTGGTGACGGGCAAGCCTGCAGCGGCTGCGTCGACGTTTGTCCCGGTCCGTATGCCCGAGCCTGTTGCGCAGCCTACTGAGATACGCATCGACGTGCGCCGCGGTGCGACGACGATCACGGTGTCCTGGCCGATGGCGGCCGCTGCCGAATGCGCCGGCTGGATGCGCGAGCTGCTGCGGTGATCCGCATCGAAGCGGTGTGGCTGACCGACGGGCACTGGCTCAAGTTCTCCCAGGCACTCGACCTGCCCGAGGCCGCCGACCCAGGGCTCGCGAAGCTTAAGGACCGAAAGAAGGCGCGCGAGCAGGTGGAGGAACTGGTTCGCCGTGCCATCGGCGCCCTGCGCTTTGACGAAGCGGTCGCCAGGCTCAAGGCGGCCGGCGTAGGCTGCACGGAAGTGTTGCCGCTGGAGCGTGTGCTGGAGGCGCCGCAGGCACAGTCGCCCGGCAAGCTGCGCGACATCGCGTTCCGCGGCTTTCAATTTTAGGTGCCGGAGTTTCCGCAGCACCCCAATGCCGGCGACGCCACAGCCACCCTGCCACCGGCCGCGCTCGGCCATCACATGCTTTGAGGTGCTGGAGCAGGCAGGGCTGTCGGCGGCCGAATGCGCGGCACTTGTGGACAGTGGCGCGGTGCGCACGGACGACCCCGCCAGCTTCGCCTGGGCGCCTGTGCGCGCCAACGGCTAACCGCACGGCGCGCCGCCAGAGAAAGCACTGCATGCAGCGCGAAGAACTGCACCACCGCCAGATCGACCTGCGCTTCTGCAAACCCGCCGACGGCCTCTACGAAGTCGTGAGGCGCCTGGGCGATACCAAGAGCCATGCGTTCCGAAGGCAGCTGGCCCAGACCGACACACCACCGCACACACCCGTGGACGACATCGCCGCGCACCTGGAACAGCGTCCAGGATCTGATCCAGCTGGCCAGCAACCCATCGGCGACCGTAACCTTTGCCAACTCGGGCACCGGAACCACCGCACACCTGGCAGGAGAAATGTTCAACCACATGGCCGGCACCCGCATGATCAGCGTTCCGTACAAGGGTGGGGGCCCCGCGATGTCCGATCTGCTGGGCGGCCACGTGCAGGTCTACTTCTCGACTATTCCGGCGGCGCTGCCGCACATCGAGAGTGGCAAGGTTCGGGCACTGGCAGTGACATCGACAAGCCGCCTGCCGGAATTGCCGCATGTTGCCACTGTCGCCGAGTCGGGCTTGGCCGGCTTCGAAGTGAACGCCTGGTTGGGACTGTTCGCACCCTCCAGAACGCCCCTGAGCATCGTTACGCTTCTGCACAGCGAGTCGACCAAAGTTCTTGCGGCAGCCGACGTGCGGCAGCGACTCGTCCAACACGGCGTCATGCCTGGCGGTGGGACGTCCGATGGGCAGCGCAACTATCTCGCGGCCGACATGGCGAAATGGCGGCGGGTCGTTCAAGCTGCCAACATCCGGTTGGAATGACTGTCGATCGACGGCACCGTTGCGCACATTCGTGCCGATGGCAGTCTCCAGCGTGCTGAAACCGACAGCCGCAACGCAGACGAAGAACGCTGCGCCTGGGTCCGGGCGAACTGGCAGCAAATGTCGTACGAGTCGTAGTGCAGCGGTGAACCCAGTCGATACCTACGTACCGCAGCCGTGATGCCACCAGCAGGCTCGACTCATTGGCCCAGAAGCTGGCCGGCTGGCTCAAGACCGAGTCCGGCAAGTCGCGTCAGCAGCGGCGCACAGTCAAGCAGATGCATGCCGACCTGGCTGCAAAAACGTCCCGATGTGCTCCTTGGAGAGGAGCGCTCGTGGCTGGAGCTAAGCAGTATTTAATGCTGGCTCCGCCGGGCGCGTCCCGTTTCGCATGGCATTGGTGATCCCCGCCGCCGTCTGTCGGACGTGGGACCGCATCTCCGCCTCAATGCGGTCGGCGTCCCCGGCTCGAAGATCCACCAGGAGTTGCTCGTGAATTTCCTGCACGTCGGAGGACGAGGGGTCGTTCTCAAGCCAAATCCGCATCAGCGGCTCTACAACGGAGTGCAGCGCGGAGACTTGCTGGATGAGCCGAGGCGCCGCGCTGATCTCGCACAGCCGTTCGTGGAAACGCCGATGGACGGTGATCCATTCAGACAGGTCCGCGCCGCATCGCTTCATCCGCACGAGCAGGTCTTCGAGGTCTGCAATGTCACGAGAAGTCACGCGCTTCGCGGCCATCGACATCGCCAGTCCCTCCAGCACCGCGCGCATCTCGAAAACCTCGATCACTTCGGATTCTGAGAGCTCGCGCACTACCGCGCCCCGGTTCGGCCGCATCACCAGCAGGCCTTCAGATGCCAAAGCGCGGAAGGCTTCGCGGACGGGCATGCGGCTCATACCGATCAACGCAGCGACCTCATCGGCGACCAACCTGTCACCGGGCTTCAGATGCCCCATGCGAATGGCGTGCGAAAGATGTCGATAGGCCGCTTCCGGGGCACTGGCAAGGGCACTGTCCATGGAGTGCAAATCAAAAGGTGTCATAAGTCCAGATTCCCGCACGCGGCCACGCGGCCATTCTAGGTTTGGCGTCAGATGCAGCGGCTTCCATTGCTTTCAGCCAATGCCACAGGCGAAGAGATGGCTACCACGGAGCTGGCATTGTATTTGCTTTCTGCGAAACCTAGCTCGGATTGGATACAAGGATACGGAGATACTCTAATACTTTGATCCAATCTTGGGCATATGCTTGGTGCAGCGCCCCGAAATTGGGCAGGTGCGGCCAGCTTCATCGTCAACCAACTCAGGCCATCCATGAACGCTTCCTTTTATCGAATCGCCACCGGTCTCGCCATCGCGCTTAGCGGCTGCCTCGCAGCGCATGCTCAACCCGGCACCTCGTGGCCGTCAAAGCCAGTTCGCTTGATCGTGCCGTTCCCCGCCGGTGGTGGCATCGACGTCTTGAGTCGATATGTTGCAGAGGGACTAGGCCAGAAGCTTGGCCAGCCCTTCGTCGTGGAGAACAAGCCGGGTGCCGCGACCCTCATCGCAACTGAAGCTGCGGCCAATGCGCCGGCGGACGGCTACACCGTCCTTGTTGCGACGACCTCATCGCTGGTGTCGAACCGCTTCCAGTTCAAAAAGCTGCGCTACGACCCGGACGCCTTCGTACCCGTGTCTCTCATCGGCTTCCAACCTCTGGTCATCTTGACCAATCCCGAGACGCCGGCCACCAGCATCAAGGGCCTCATCGACCATGCCAAGAAGCACCCCAACGAAATGAGCTTTGCCTCGTTCGGCAATGGATCGCTGTCGCACTTCTCTTTGGAGCTTCTGACGCTGCGGACTGGGACCAAGATGACACACATCCCTTTCAAGGGTGCGGCCGAGGCCCTGCCGGCTCTCATCGGCAACCAAGTGCAGGTCTATGCAGACGCCATCACGTCAAGCGCGGGCTACATCAAGGCGGGCAAGCTCAAGGCGCTTGGCACGACATCAGCGGTGCGCACCCAGTCCCTACCTGACGTGCCCACCGTTGCCGAACAGGGGTTCCCGGGTTTTGACCTGGCCTCGTGGGCCGGAATCGTCATGCTCAAGGGTGCGCCGAAAGAGGCAGTCGAGAAGCTGCAAGCCGCCCTCTCCTCGGTGCTGGATTCCAAGGAGTTCAAAGCCAAGTTGCTGACCTTTGGCCAGGAACTGCCAGATGACCGCCGTGGCCAGGCCGCTTTCGCAGAACAGATCAAGAACGACATCCCGAAGATCCGCGACCTCTTCCGGGAAACCGGCATCGACCCGATCTAACCCTTTCAAGACTCCAAAAAACCGCGCAGTACCACCATGACCAACGAACTTCACACCATCGACATCAAGTCGCAGGTTCACCCCTACACCAACCTCGCCCTTCACGAAACCGCCGGCCCTATGGTCATCACCAAAGGGGAAGGCGTGTACGTCTACGACGACAAGGGCAATCGGTACCTGGAGGGACTAGCCGGTCTCTTCTGCGCGTCACTGGGTTTCAGCAACGCGCGATTGGCGGACGCCGCAGACCGGCAGATGCGTCAGTTGCCGTTCTACCACTCGTTCGGCCACAAGGCCAATGAGCCTTCTATCCGGCTGGCGGAAAAGCTGTTGGCCATGGCACCAGTGCCCATGTCGAAAGTGTTCTTTGCGAACTCCGGGTCCGAGGCGAACGACACGGCCATCAAGCTGGTGTGGTACTACCAGAACGCCATCGGCAGGCCCGAGAAGAAGAAGATCATTTCGAGAGTTCGCGCATACCACGGCGTCACCATCGCGTCGGCCAGCCTCACAGGACTGCCGAATAACCATCGTGACTTTGATCTGCCGATCGACAGGATTCTGCACACGGACTGTCCACACTACTGGCGCAACGCACAGCCTGGAGAAACCGAAGAGGACTTTGCCACCCGTTGCGCGGACTCGCTGGAGAAACTGATCTTGAAGGAAGGGCCGGACACCGTGGCCGCGTTCTTCGCTGAGCCCATCATGGTCTCCGGCGGAGTCATCGTGCCGCCCAAGACGTACTACGCCAAGATTCAAGCGGTTCTGCGCAAGTACGACATCTTGCTGATCGCCGACGAGGTCATCTGCGGCTTTGCACGCACCGGCAATATGTTCGGTTCGCAGACCTTCGAGATGCAGCCAGACATGATCAGCTGCGCCAAGCAGCTGTCCGCTGGGTTCTTGCCGATCTCGGCACTGATGGTGAACGAGAAGATTTACCGGGCGCTGGTCGCCGAGAGCAGAAAGATCGGCACGTTCGGCCATGGCTTCACCTACTCGGGTCACCCCGTCGCGGCAGCCGTAGCGCTGGAGACGCTGAACATCTACGAAGACGAGCGCATCCTCGACCACGTACGGGACGTGATTCCGCACTTCCAGAATCGGCTGCAAGCGCTCGCAAGCCATCCCCTTGTGGGCGAGGCGCGCGGTCAAGGCCTCCTTGGTGCGGTCGAAGTGGTCGCCGACCGTAAGACGAAGGCACCGTTCGCGCCGGAACTGGGGATTGCTGGCAGAGTTGGCGTGAATGCGCTTGCGCGCGGGGTCATCACCCGCGCGCTAGGCGACACCGTCAACATGTGCCCGCCGCTCATCATCACAAAGCCGGAGATCGACATCCTCTTCGATGGCATCGAAGGTGCGCTGGACGACACGACCGCAATGGCAAAAGCCGCCTGACACAACCGAGCACAGAAAGAGATCCATGCGCGATTTTCAGAAGCCTGGCCGTTCGGTCGTCATGTCCACCAACGGGATGGCGGCGACCTCCCATCCCGCAGCCACACAGGCAGCCATCCGCATCCTGGAGGCTGGCGGAACGGCGATGGACGCCGCAGTGGCCGCATGCGCCGTGCAGTGCGTCGTCGAGCCGGGGTCCACCGGCATTGGCGGCGACTGCTTCGCGCTTTACAGTGAGAACGGCTCAGCCGACATCACCGCCTACAACGGTGCTGGCTGGACGCCCAAGGCAACGTCGATCGACGCACTGCTTGCTGCTGGCGAGAAGAAGCAACTCACGCGCCAATCGCCCCACGCCGTGACCGTGCCTGGCGCTGTCGATGCTTGGATCGCTCTGACGGAGAAATTTGGACGCCTGCCGTTGACCCGTATCCTCGAAGAGGCGATCCGCTTGGCCGAAAACGGCTACGCCGTGGCACCACGTGCGGGCACGGATTGGGCGATGCACACCAAGCTGTTGTCCGCTACTGCCGCACGCGACATCATGCTTGTCGATGGTCAGGCACCTGCCATCGGATCGGTCCATCGCCAACCACAGCTTGCGGGCACGTTCCGCAAGATTGCGGCATCGGGCCGCGCTGGCTTTTATGAGGGCGAGGTCGCTGAAGACATCGTCTCGTACCTGCGCAGTCTAGGTGGCGTTCACACCCTCGAAGACTTTGCGAGTTATCGGGGCGAGTTCGTGCAGCCGGTGCAGAGCACATTCCGCGACTACGTCATCCACGAGTGCCCACCGCCCGGGCAGGGCGTCATCGCCCTGTTGCTGCTCAACATCCTGGAGGGTCACGCGCCAGGCGGCGATCCACTATCGGCCGAGCGGCTCAAGGCCGAGATTGACGCCACCCGCATGGCGTACAGAGTGCGCGACGCGTTGCTCGCCGACCCTCGATTCGCCGAGGTTAACGTGGCCTACCTGTTGTCTGCTGAACTGGCATCGCAATTGCGGGCTGGTCAGTTCCCCGAGGAGCTGGACACGGCCGCCACCAATGCCGCTGCGGAGCACAAGGACACCGTCTACATCAGCGTGGTCGACAAGGACCGCAACTGCGCGAGCTTCATCAACTCGATCTTCCACCCTTTCGGCTCAGGACTCATGGCACCGAAGTCGGGCGTGCTGCTGCACAACCGTGGCCAGAGCTTCGAGTTGACCAAGGGGCATCCCAACTGCATTGGCCCGGGCAAGCGTCCGCTGCACACCATCATTCCGGGTATGGCGTCAAGGAGCGGTAAGGTCGAACTGGTCTTCGGCGTGATGGGTGGACACTACCAGGCCATGGGCCATGCGCACTTCCTGTCCAAGGTCATCGACTACGGTTGCGACATACAAGCCGCAAGCGACCTGCCCCGGCTGTTCCCGATCCCAGGCACCGACACGGTGGAGGTCGAGAGCACGCTGCCAGCGAACGTAAAGGCGGAACTGGAAGCACAGGGGTACGAGCTCGTTGCTCCTGGCTATCCTGCGATTGGTGGTGCGCAGGCTATCAGGATCGATTGGGCCAACGGCGTGCTCTTTGGCGCCTCCGATCACAGGAAGGACGGCTGCGCACTTGGCGCGTGAGACCCCTGCCGCGACTGCCTCCACGCCTGACGACCAATGTTTAGGGTTGTGAGATACCTGCCCGGCACGCAGCCTAGCGTTGATCGGCCACGACCTGAGGGCAGGTGTCGCACAAGCCTCGAGGGAGGAAACCGCGGATTGCGTCGCTGCGGCAGTTTGCCGCACCGCGCTATGAGGATTTGAAGAACGTGGTGCCGCT
>DATLHT010000044.1:0-10406 GCA_035539795.1 Burkholderiaceae bacterium | reverse complement strand
ACCCGGTTTTCGTCATTTTTGCCTGTTTTGCGCCTGTTCTGCGCGCATGCCGGCCGCGCGAAAACGGCGTCATCCGCCCGGCTGACCTGCCGCGGATGCGAATGTCAGTCTACCCAGTGGGGCAGCGGGCGCGAGCGGAGCGGCAGCAGGGTGAACCATGCAGGAGCTACCCGTGTTGCCGTCTTTACCCCCAGCCATTCTCGCGCTTGCAGACGGCACGGTCTTTCGTGGCTATTCCATCGGTGCGTCCGGTCATACGATCGGCGAAGTGGTGTTCAACACCGCACTGACCGGGTATCAGGAAATCCTGACCGACCCGAGCTATTCCCGCCAGATCGTGACCCTGACCTACCCGCACATCGGGAACGTCGGCGTGAATGGCGAGGACATCGAAGCCACCAAAGTCCATGCCGCCGGCCTGATTATCCGCGACCTGCCGATCCTGGCCTCCAATTTCCGCAAGGAACACACGCTGGCCCACTACCTCAAGCAGGAGAAGGTGGTGGCCATCGCCGGCATCGATACCCGCAAGCTGACGCGCCTGCTGCGCGAGAAGGGTGCGCAGAACGGCTGCATCCTGTCTGGCGAGGACAATCCGCAAAAGGCCATCGACCTGGCCCGCTCGTTCCCCGGCCTGGCCGGCATGGACCTGGCCAAGGTCGTGTCGGTGGCCGAGCCGTATGAATGGACGCAGCGCGAATGGGCGCTCGACAAGGGTGACGGCGCGCCAGGCTACCGCACGCTGACTGAGCCGCGTTTCCACGTGGTGGCGTACGACTACGGCGTGAAGTTCAACATCCTGCGCATGCTGGCGGAGCGCGGCTGCAAGGTCACCGTGCTGCCGGCACAGGCCACGGCCGCCGACGCACTGGCGCTCAATCCGGATGGCATCTTCCTGTCCAACGGCCCCGGCGATCCGGAGCCGTGCGACTACGCCATCCGCGCCACGGCCGAGCTGATCGAGAAGGGCATTCCGACCTTTGGCATCTGTCTGGGACACCAGATCATGGGCCTGGCTTCCGGCGCCAAGACCGTGAAGATGGCTTGCGGCCACCACGGCGCCAACCATCCGGTGAAGGATCTGGACGATGGTCGCGTGGTGATTACCTCGCAGAACCACGGTTTCGCCGTCGATACCGACAGCCTGCCGGCCAACCTGCGCGCCACGCATGTGTCGCTGTTCGACGGCACGCTGCAGGGCATGGTCCGCACGGACCGTCCGGCCTTCAGCTTCCAAGGTCACCCGGAAGCCTCGCCCGGTCCGCACGATATTGCCTACCTGTTCGATCGCTTCACCGCGATGATGGCGGAGGCGCGCAAGTAAGTCGCGGCGGGAACCGGCTGCGGCTGCTAGGAGAACCGTATGAACGCCCTGATGAGCACATTCGGCATCACCGATTTCTGGACCTTTGTGTTCGGCACGATCTTCATCGTGCTGCTGCCGGGTCCGAATTCGCTGTATGTGCTCAGCGTGGCAGCGCAGCGCGGTGTGGCGGCGGGATATCGCGGCGCGTGCGGCGTGTTCCTCGGCGACGCGATCCTGATGCTGCTGTCGGCGGGCGGCGTGGCTTCGCTGCTCAAGACCAGCCCCGAGCTGTTCTACGTGGTGAAGTACATCGGCGCAGCCTACCTGGCCTGGATCGGCCTGCAGATGCTGCGTGGTGCGTGGCGTAACTGGCGCGCACGCGGTGTGCTGACCATGCCCGAAGCCGCGCCGCAGCGCGAGGACTTGCTGCAGCCGTTCCGCAAGGCGCTGCTGATCAGCCTGCTGAACCCGAAGGCGATCCTGTTTTTTGTATCGTTCTTTATCCAGTTCGTCGACCCGGCCTATGGCCATCCGGTTCTGTCGTTCGCCATCCTCGGGGTGGTGTGCGAACTGATCAGCGCGACGTATCTGACCGTTGTGATTTTTCTCGGCGCGCGCCTGGCGGACCATTTCCGCCGCCGCCGCGCGCTGTCCGCGGGCCTCGGTGGCGGGGTCGGCACGTTATTTATCGGCTTTGGCGCCAAACTGGCGACGGCCACACTGAATTGAAATTAGAGAGAGCGTAATGCCAAAACGCACCGACATACAAAGCGTTCTGATCATTGGAGCCGGCCCGATCATCATCGGCCAGGCCTGTGAATTCGACTACTCCGGCGCACAGGCCTGCAAGGCGCTGCGTGAGGAAGGCTACAAGGTCATCCTGGTGAACTCCAACCCGGCGACCATCATGACCGACCCGAACACGGCGGACGTGACCTATATCGAGCCGATCACCTGGGAAGTGGTGGAGTCGATCATCGCCAAGGAGCGTCCGGATGCCATCCTGCCGACCATGGGCGGCCAGACGGCGCTGAACTGCGCGCTCGATCTGCACCGCCACGGCGTGCTCGCCAAGTACAACGTGGAACTGATCGGCGCATCGCCGGAAGCCATCGACAAGGCCGAGGACCGTCAGAAATTCAAGGAGGCAATGACCAAGATTGGGCTCGGCTCGGCCAAATCGGGTATCGCGCACTCCATGGAAGAGGCGCTGACCGTGCAGGCCCAGATTGCCGAGGAAACCAAGTCGGGCGGATACCCGATCGTGATTCGCCCATCATTCACGCTGGGCGGTACCGGTGGCGGCATTGCCTACAACCGTGAAGAATTCGAAGAGATCTGCAAACGCGGCCTCGACCTGTCGCCGACGCGCGAGCTGCTGATCGAGGAATCGCTGCTGGGCTGGAAAGAGTATGAGATGGAAGTGGTGCGCGACAAGGCGGACAACTGCATCATCGTCTGCTCCATCGAAAACCTCGACCCGATGGGCGTGCATACCGGCGACTCGATCACCGTCGCCCCGGCGCAGACCCTGACCGACAAGGAATACCAGATCCTGCGCAATGCCTCGCTGGCGGTGCTGCGCGAGATCGGCGTCGATACCGGCGGTTCGAACGTGCAGTTCTCGATCAATCCGAATGATGGCCGCATGATCGTCATCGAGATGAATCCGCGTGTGTCGCGTTCGTCTGCACTGGCGTCGAAAGCGACCGGCTTCCCGATCGCCAAGGTGGCGGCCAAGCTGGCCGTGGGCTATACGCTCGACGAACTGCGCAACGAGATCACAGGTGGTCAGACGCCGGCCTCGTTCGAGCCGAGCATTGACTATGTCGTGACCAAGATCCCGCGTTTTGCCTTCGAGAAATTCCCGCAGGCCGATAGCCACCTGACGACGCAGATGAAGTCGGTGGGCGAAGTGATGGCCATCGGTCGCACCTTCCAGGAGTCGTTCCAGAAGGCGCTGCGCGGCCTCGAAGTGGGCGTGGATGGCCTCGATGAAAAAACCACTGACCGCGACGAGATCGTCGAGGAAATCGGCGAGCCGGGCCCGGACCGCATCTGGTATCTGGGCGATGCCTTCCGTATCGGCATGTCGATCGAAGAGGTGTATGCCGAGACCGCCATCGATCCGTGGTTCCTTGCGCAGATCGAAGAGATCATCAAGCTCGAGAAGATGCTGACGGCACGCACGCTCGACAGCCTGTCGAAGGACGAACTGCGCTTCCTCAAGCAGAAGGGTTTCTCCGATCGCCGCCTCGCGAAGCTGATGTCCGCCAAGGCCGACGACGTGCGCGCACTGCGTAAGAAGCTCGATGTGCGCCCCGTGTACAAGCGCGTGGATACTTGCGCCGCCGAGTTCGCCACGAACACTGCATACATGTACTCGACTTACGAGGACGAGTGCGAGGCCGCGCCGACCGACAAGAAGAAGATCATGGTGCTGGGCGGTGGTCCGAACCGGATCGGACAGGGTATCGAGTTCGACTACTGCTGCGTGCATGCCGCACTCGCGCTGCGCGAGGATGGCTATGAAACCATCATGGTCAACTGCAATCCGGAAACCGTGTCGACCGACTACGATACTTCCGATCGCCTGTACTTCGAGCCGCTGACGCTCGAAGACGTGCTGGAGATCGTCGAGAAGGAAAAACCGGTTGGCGTGATCGTGCAGTACGGCGGCCAGACGCCGCTGAAGCTGGCGCTCGACCTCGAGCGCAATGGCGTGCCGATCATTGGCACCAGCCCGGACATGATCGATGCGGCCGAAGACCGTGAGCGTTTCCAGAAACTGCTGCATGCGCTCAACTTGCGCCAGCCGCCGAACCGCACGGCGCGAACGGAAGAAGATGCGCTGACGCTCGCCGCCGAGATCGGCTATCCCCTCGTGGTGCGCCCATCGTACGTGCTGGGTGGCCGCGCGATGGAAATCGTGCACGAGCCGCGCGACCTCGAGCGCTACATGCGCGAGGCCGTGAAGGTATCGCATGATTCGCCGGTGTTGCTCGACCGCTTCCTGAACGATGCCATCGAATGCGATGTGGATTGCATCTCGGACGGCAAGCGCGTGTTCATCGGCGGCGTGATGCAGCACATCGAACAGGCTGGCGTGCACTCGGGCGATTCCGCCTGCTCGCTGCCGCCGTACTCGCTGTCGGCGGAGACCGTGGCGGAGCTGAAGCGCCAGACCGCGGAAATGGCCAAGGCACTGAACGTGGTGGGTCTGATGAACGTGCAGTTCGCTATCCAGCAGAACGATGGCAAGGACACCGTGTATGTGCTCGAAGTGAACCCGCGTGCCTCGCGCACGGTGCCGTATGTGTCGAAAGCCACCAGCCTGTCGTTGGCGAAGATCGCCGCGCGCTGCATGGCCGGGCAGTCGCTGGACGAGCAGGGTATTGCGAACGAAGTGGTGCCGCCGTACTACAGCGTCAAGGAAGCCGTGTTCCCGTTCAATAAGTTCCCGGGTGTCGATCCGGTACTTGGACCGGAAATGCGTTCCACCGGCGAGGTCATGGGCGTTGGCCGCACCTTCGGCGAAGCACTGTTCAAGAGCCAGCTGGCGGCCGGCTCGCGCCTGCCGGAATCGGGCACGGTGCTGCTGACCGTGAAGGACAGCGACAAGCCGATGGCCGTGGAAGTCGCGCGCATGCTGCATGAGATGGGCTATACCCTGGTCGCCACACGCGGCACGGCGTCGGCCATCGAAGCGGCCGGCGTGCCGGTGCGCGTGGTCAACAAGGTCAAGGATGGCCGTCCGCATATCGTGGACATGATCAAGAACGGCGAACTGGCGCTGGTGTTCACGACGGTGGACGAGACGCGCGGCGCGATTGCCGATTCACGCTCGATCCGTACCTCGGCACTGGCCAACCGCGTAACCTACTACACCACGATGGCTGGCGCCCGCGCCGCAGTGGAAGGGCTGAAGCACCTGCAAAACATGGAGGTCTATGACCTGCAGGGCTTGCACGCTTCGCTGCAGTAAGGTCCAATACGTCCTATACGCCTGATAGGCATCAAGATGGCGACTGGCCGCCGCGCCCGCTCCAAGGGTGCGCGGCCTTTGTCTTGAATCCGGCCCGGAATTTGGCCTAAACTACGTCGTATCCCATCAGTCAAACTGACAGCCGCGGTTGAGCGGATTGCGCACAGTGCGCGTCATTCGCTCCGCTGCGGCTCATTTTTTTGTCGAGAGACTATGAGCACTATTCCCATTACCACGCGTGGCGCCGAGATGTTGCGCGAGGAACTGCACCGCCTGAAGGCCGTTGAGCGGCCGAGCGTGATCAATGCGATTTCCGAGGCGCGCGCGCAAGGCGACCTGTCGGAGAACGCCGAATACGATGCTGCCAAGGAAAAGCAGGCCTTTATCGAAGGCCGTATCCTGGAAATCGAAGCCAAGCTGTCGGCGGCGCAGATCATCGATCCGAGCCAGCTCGATACCGATGGCCGTATCGTCTTTGGCGCGACCGTCGAGCTGGAAGACCTGGAGTCGGGCGGCGCGGTGACCTATCAAATTGTCGGCGATGATGAGGCCGATCTCGAGCGCGGCAAGATCTCCGTCAGCTCCCCGATCGCCCGCGCGCTGATCGGCAAGTTCGAGGGTGATGTCGCTACCGTGGTCGCGCCGGCTGGCGACCGCGAGTACGAAGTCCTGGCCGTCAAATACCTCTGATGATGCCGCATCGCGTCTCCTTGCTGATCGCCACGGTGTGGGCCGGCAGTCTCTGGACCATCGGCTATCTGGTGGCGCCGACGCTGTTCGCGGTGCTTGATGACCGCCAGGTGGCCGGCATGATTGCAGGGCGCCTGTTCCGCGCAGAGGCGATCCTCAGCGTGGTGTGTGGCGTCCTGCTGCTGGCATTGGCCAATCTGCTGGTGCGTCGTGGCGAGGCATCATATCGGGCAATCCGCTGGATCGTGCTCGGCATGCTGCTGTGCACGCTGGTCGGCTATTTCGGCGTCCAGCCATTCATGGAGGTGCTGCGGAACAAGGCGGCCGCCATGGGCGTGGCTGTGTCGGAGTCCCCGTACAAGACGCAGTTCGGTATGCTGCACGGTGTATCGGGCACCATCTATCTGTTGCAAAGCCTGCTGGCAATCGTGCTGATCTGGCGCCTTGGGGCGCGGTCGGGACGTTTCTGAGACACTATCCGGTACATCATCGGGTAGTTGCCTGGGCAAAGCGGGGTATGGCCCCGCTTTGCCGTGTCAGGACAGGGCTTTCTTTTTCCGGCTGACCGGGCGTGCCTTGGCACGCTTGACCGTACCTGCCTTGGTGATGCGCTCGTTGCCGAGCACGGTAACCTTGGACGGCTTGGGCGGACGTGTGGTGCCGCTGCTTTTCTTGCGCACCAGCACGGTGCGGATGCCAGTGCCGCGAATCGCTTCGGTGGCAGTGTCGGCGCGCTTATCGCGGTTTTCGCGCAGTACGGGCGGGCCGGAGCGCCAGATCACCAGCAGCTTGCCGATATGCTGAACCGGTGCGGCATTGAGCGTATCGCAGATCTCTTCGTACATAGCGATGCGCACGTCGCGGTCATCGCCGAACACACGGATCTTGATCAGGTCGTGTGCGCTCAGGCTGCGGTCGATTTCGAGCAGGACGGCACGTGTCAGGCCCTCGCTGCCGACCATGACGAGCGGATGCAGGGCATGTGCGCGGGAGCGGAGTTCCGACCGTTGGGCGGGAGTGAGGTGTTGTGCGGGCATGAATCTTCGAGAAAACGGGGTTGGCGCGTATTATCCGCCAAGTTGAAGGGCTCGGGCGGAAAACCGGCAGGAATCGTCCGAAATGTTCGGGCAGGGCTGGTGGCAACGGCAAGATGGCAAAGGCGATGGCAAAAAGCAAAGCAAAGAATAAGTTCAACCAGTCGTGGCTGCACGACCACATGAATGACCCGTACGTCAAGATGGCCCAGCGCGAAGGTTACCGTGCGCGGGCAGCGTACAAGCTCAAGGAAATCGACGAGCAGGACAAGCTCATTGCCCCTGGCCAGGTGATTGTCGACCTCGGTGCGGCCCCAGGCAGCTGGAGTCAGTATGTCCGTAACAAGCTGGCTGATTCACCCCGCGCCAAGGATGGCCGCATTGATGGAGCGATCATTGCCATCGATCTGCTGCCAATGGAGCCGGTGGCCGACGTCACCTTCATCCAGGGAGATTTTCGCGAGGAGGCGGTGTACCGTGAACTGGAGAAAACCGTGCTGGCCGCGTCGGGCGGCAACAAGGTAGACCTTGTTTTGTCGGACATGGCCCCCAATCTATCGGGTGTCGCGTTGGCTGATGCGGCACGGATCGAGCACATCTGCGAGTTGGCCCTGGAATTTGCTCAAGCCCATTTGAAACCGGACGGGGCATTGCTGATCAAATGTTTTCACGGTAGCGGCTATAGCCAGATCGTGAAGCGCTTCAAGGACCAGTTCAAGGTGGTGGCGCCCCGCAAGCCCAAGGCCTCCCGCGACAAATCGTCCGAGACGTTCATTCTCGGGCGGTACCTGAAGACTCCCTGACCGGCTCCCTGGCCGGCGATAGGGAATGGCTCTGGGTCTGATTGATACGTTCAAACAGACCAGGCAGCCGCGCGGGGCCGCGGTGCATTACAATGAAGGCATTCCGTGCCAAGGCATTTACGGTTAAAGGAGTTCGGCCTTGAATAACAACTGGTTTCAAAAGGCGGCAATCTGGCTCGTGATCGCGCTGGTATTTTTCACCGTCTTCAAACAGTTCGACAAGCCGCGCGCGCAGGAAAGTGTGACGTATTCGCAATTCATGGACGATGCGAAGAACGGCAAGGTCCAGCGTGTCGACGTGCAGGGTCGTAATCTGGTCGTGACCCCGAATGACGGCAACCGTTACACCATCATTTCCCCGGGCGACATCTGGATGGTGGGCGACCTGATGAAATATGGCGTGCAGGTCACCGGCAAGGCTGAAGAAGAGCCGAACATGCTGGTGTCGGCCCTGTATTACCTTGGCCCGACCCTGCTGATCCTGGTGTTCTGGTTCTACATGATGCGTCAGATGCAGGGTGGCGGCAAAGGCGGGGCGTTCTCGTTCGGCAAGTCGCGCGCGCGCCTGCTCGATGAAAATACCAACTCGGTCACCTTCCAGGACGTCGCCGGCTGCGACGAGGCCAAGGAAGAAGTGGTCGAGCTCGTCGACTTCCTGAAGGACCCGCAGAAATTCCAGAAACTGGGTGGCCGCATTCCGCGCGGCGTGCTGCTGGTCGGCCCTCCCGGCACCGGCAAGACGCTGCTGGCGCGTGCCATCGCTGGTGAGGCCAAGGTTCCGTTCTTCAGCATTTCGGGTTCGGACTTCGTCGAGATGTTCGTCGGCGTGGGCGCGGCCCGCATGCGCGACATGTTCGAGAACGCCAAGAAACAGGCACCTTGCATCATCTTCATCGATGAAATCGACGCCGTGGGCCGTCATCGTGGCGGCGGCATGGGCGGCGGCAACGACGAGCGCGAGCAGACGCTGAACCAGATGCTGGTCGAGATGGACGGTTTCGAGGCCAATTCCGGCGTAATCGTGATTGCCGCGACCAACCGTGCCGACGTGCTCGACAAGGCGCTGCTGCGTCCTGGCCGTTTCGACCGCCAGGTGTATGTCGGCCTGCCGGACATCCGTGGCCGCGAGCAGATCCTCAAGGTACACATGCGCAAGGTGCCGATCGGTAACGACGTCGATGCATCGGTGCTGGCACGCGGTACGCCCGGTTTCTCGGGCGCCGATCTCGCCAACCTGATCAACGAAGCAGCCTTGTTCGCTGCCCGTCGCAGCAAGCGCGTGGTCGACATGCAGGACTTCGAGGACGCGAAGGACAAGATCTACATGGGTCCGGAGCGCCGTTCCGCCGTGATGCGCGAGGATGAGCGTAAGGCGACGGCCTACCACGAGTCCGGTCACGCCGTGGTCGCCAAGCTCTTGCCGAATGCAGATCCGGTGCACAAGGTCACCATCATGCCGCGCGGCTGGGCGCTGGGCGTGACATGGCAACTGCCCGAGCACGACAAGTATTCGAAGTACAAGAACAACATGCTCGACGAGATCGCCATCCTGTTCGGTGGTCGCGCGGCGGAAGAGGTGTTCCTCGACAAGATGAGCACTGGTGCATCGAATGACTTCGAGCGCGCCACCAAGCTGGCCCGCGACATGGTCACGCGTTTCGGCATGAGCGATGTCCTGGGCACGATGGTGTATGTCGATACCGAGCAGGACAGCCTGTTTGGCAAGATGTCGTCCAAGACCGTGTCGGAAGTGACCCAGCAAAAGGTCGACGCAGAGATCCGCAGTATCCTCGACGGCCAGTATGCGCTGGCCAAGCAACTGCTCGAGGAGAACCGCGACAAGGTCGAAGTGATGGTCAAGGCTCTCATGGATTGGGAAACGATTGACGCCGAGCAGGTCAACGACATCATGGACGGCAAGCCGCCGCGTCCGCCGCGCGGGGCCAGTAGTGCCGGCCCGAGCGATGTGCCTCCGGGAGGCGGCACGCCCAGCCCGGTAACGCCGCCCGCGCCGGCGACCGCCTGAACAAGCCTTGGCGGCATGCTTTCGGGTTGCCGCTTGGATTGCTTCAAGCACCACTACAAAGCCGACGCTTCTGCGTCGGCTTTTTTGTAGCATCGTTTTTCGCGCCAGATTTCGTTATCCTTGAGGCTTTGCGGCGGATTTCTCGTTGCTGTCCAGCTACGGGATGGTGCAAAAGCTGCGGTGGAGACACTGCGGCGCAAGAACTGCCGTGCAAAAACTCTGCGAGAGCCTGAATCCAACGATGTTCCAGTGTGGCCGATTCGATTTCACCACCCGCCAGCGCCCGCTGGTGATGGGTATTCTCAATGTCACGCCGGATTCGTTCTCGGACGGCGGGCTGCATGACACGCTTGACGCCGCACGGCGCCGTGCCGACCAGATGGTCGCCGAGGGTGCGGATATCATCGATATCGGCGGCGAATCGACTCGCCCCGGCAGTCCCCGCGTGCCGTTGCAGCAGGAGCTGGACCGCGTCCTGCCTGTCGTGGAAGCCCTGCGCGATTGCGGCGCGGCGTTGTCCGTGGATACGTACAAGCCGGACGTCATGCGTGCCGTGCTGCGT
>DATLHT010000043.1:0-5376 GCA_035539795.1 Burkholderiaceae bacterium | reverse complement strand
AGGAGCCGCGCAAGGACGTGAACCCGGACGAGGCCGTCGCGGTCGGCGCCGCGATCCAGGGCTCGGTGCTGTCGGGCGACCGCAAGGACGTGCTGCTGCTCGACGTGACGCCGCTGTCGCTGGGCATCGAAACGCTGGGTGGCGTGATGACCAAGATGATCGCCAAGAACACCACGATCCCGACCAAGCACTCGCAGGTGTTCTCGACTGCCGAGGACAACCAGCCGGCCGTGACCATCAAGGTGTACCAGGGCGAGCGTGAAATGGCTGCCGCCAACAAGAGCCTCGGCGAGTTCAACCTCGAAGGTATTGCGCCGGCTGCACGTGGTACGCCGCAGATCGAAGTGACCTTCGACATCGACGCCAACGGCATCCTGCACGTGGGCGCCAAGGACAAGGCCACTGGCAAGGAAAACAAGATCACCATCAAGGCTAACTCGGGTCTGTCGGAAGAAGAGATCCAGCGCATGGTGAAGGACGCTGAGGCGAATGCCGAGGAAGATCACCGCTTGCGCGAACTGGCCGATGCCCGCAACCAGGCCGACGCGCTGGTCCACTCGACCCGCAAGGCGCTGACCGAGCATGGCGACAAGCTTGAAGCCGGCGAGAAGGACAAGATCGAGGCCGCAGCCAAGGAACTGGAAGATGCCGTCCGCGGTGGCGACAAGGCCGACATCGAAGCCAAGATCGAAGCGCTCAGCACGGCAGCACAGACGCTGGGTGAAAAGGTCTATGCCGACATGCAGGCCCAAGCCGGCGCGGCAGGTGCCGCAGGCGCGGGCGCTGCAGGTGGTGCAACCGCTGGTCAGGGCCAGCCGCAGGACGACAATGTCGTCGATGCGGAATTCAAGGATGTGACCGACAAGAAGTAAATCGGTCCGCGGCGATGGCGGTGACTCATGGCCATCCCGCGCCATGCCGGGCGGTGAGACGCGATGCAGGAGCATCGTGTTTGACCGCTCGGCTTTTTGTCATTCAATGAGCGACATGGATAAATAGCCACCATGGCAAAACGTGATTTCTACGAAGTGCTCGGGGTGGGCAAGAACGCCAGCGACGACGAGATCAAGAAGGCGTATCGCAAGCTCGCGATGAAGTACCACCCGGACCGCAATCCGGACAGCAAGGAAGCCGAGGACAAGTTCAAGGAGGCCAAGGAAGCCTACGAGATTCTGTCAGACTCCGAAAAGCGCGCGGCCTATGATCAGTATGGCCATGCCGGTGTCGATCCGAACATGGCCGGCGGCTTTGGCGGCGGACAGGGGTTTGGCGGTTTCGCGGATGCCTTCGGCGATATCTTTGGCGATATCTTCGGCCAGGGCGGCGCTGGCGGCGGCCGCCGTGGCGGCCCGCAAGTCTATCGCGGCGCCGACCTGCGCTACAGCATGGAAATCTCGCTGGAGCAGGCGGCCCATGGCCACGAGGCGCAGATCCGCGTGCCCCACTGGGAAGACTGCGAGCACTGCCACGGCAACGGCGCCGAGCCGGGATCGTCGGTGGAAACCTGCCCGACCTGTAATGGCGTGGGCCAGGTGCGCGTCGCCCAGGGTTTCTTCACGATGCAGCAGACCTGCCCGAAGTGCCACGGCACCGGCAAGTTCATCCCCAAACCGTGCACCAAGTGCCACGGCCAGGGCAAGCTGAAGTCGCAGAAGACCCTCGAAGTGAAGGTGCCGGCGGGTATCGACGAAGGCATGCGTATTCGTTCGACCGGCAACGGTGAGCCTGGCATCAACGGCGGGCCGCCTGGCGACCTGTATGTCGAAGTCCACATCAAGCCGCATCCGGTGTTCGAGCGTGACGGTGATGACCTGCACTGCCAGATGCCGATCTCTTTTGCCACGGCAGCGCTTGGCGGCGAGATCGAAGTGCCGACGCTGGGCGGCAAGGCCAGTTTCCCGGTACCCGAGGGCACGCAGGGCGGCAAGACCTTCCGCTTGCGTGGCAAGGGTATCAAGGGCGTGCGTTCTGGCTATCCGGGTGACTTGTATGTGCATGTGGTCGTTGAAACCCCGGTCAAGTTGACCGACGAGCAGAAGAATCTGCTGCGCCAGTTCGACACCTCGGTGCATGCGGGCGGCTCGCGCCATTCCCCGCAGGAACAGTCGTGGCTGGACAAGGTGAAGAAGTTCTTCAGTTGACGGCATGAGCGGCCAATGACGGGCTGACTTGCCACTGGCCGCGTTGACGCCAAAGGATTCCTGCCCCTTTAAGGCATGTCGGCCTCGTCGATCTCATCCCGCTTGCGCTTGCCGGACAGTGTCAGCGAAGGAGCCGGTGGCGTAGCGGGGCGCAATAGCTCCTCCAGCGTGTCGATGCGCACCTTCCAGGGCTGATAGTTCGTCAGGCACCGTGCCTGAAGCGCCGCCGGCATGCCGGCAAAGCGGACAAGCCAGCTGCTCATGAAGTTCTGCTGGCGCAGGACGTGATCGTGTGCCGATTCCCCTTGGGCGTTGCGGGCTCCCAGGTCTGCCCCCCATGCCTTGAAGAGCCGCACTGCCTCGATCCGCCGGTCGAGCGTACGAAAATCGAGATCGGAATACTCGCACAGGGTTGGGTTCAGCTGCTCGCCGTAGATCCGCAGATAGCGGGACAATGACGTTTCGTCATGTTCTCCGCGTCGATTGATCAACTGCTGGAAGCGTGCGGCGCGCTCCGGGGAGTCGCATGCATCATGTAGGGCTTCGATGAAGTCGAGATGTGCGAAATGTCTCGGGCCAGCCTGGGGCGTGAGCCATGTGTCCAGCAAGCTTCTTCCGCTACGATTGACAATCGCGATATCCGCGCCCTCTGCAACCAGCAAGGCGATGATTCGGGGGTCGCACACACTGAATAGCGGGGACTCGCCATTCCGGTCGAGCGCATTGATCGTGGCGCCAGCGCGGATCAGCATCAGAGCGGCTTCCGGATGGGTGGCCTGATGCAGTGGCGTCTCGCCGTGTACATTCGTGGCATTGACTGTGGCGCCCGCATCAATCAGCGTTTGCACAATGGCCGGGCGTCGATGAACATGCAGCGGGCGATTGCCCCTGGCGTCTTCCGCATTCACATTCGCGTTCGCAGCGATGAGGGCATTCGCGACTCCAACATTGTTCGCACAATGCAGCGGCGTGCGCTGACGATTGTTGACCGCGTCGACCTCGGCTCCCGCGTTGATCAGCATCCGTACCGCTGTTGGGTGGCTTTGCAGATGCAGTGGCCGGTTCTGTTCGTGATCCGCAGCATTCACATTGGCCTCTGCCTTGATCAGGAGCTGCACGATCTCCGGAGAGTGCTGGACGTGCAGCGGCTGCCGGCCCCACTCATCACATGCATTGATATTCACCTCGGCCCCGATGAGCGCGGACGCAATGGCTTGGCTCCTGGTGATATGCAGTAGCGATGTTTGCGTGGTATCGCAGACATGCGGAGAAGCGTGATGCCTCATCAGCCAGGTGAAGGCATCCGGCTGATCTGCTTCCACCGCGCAGAACAGCGCGGTCCGCTCGTGGCACTCTTCGTAATCGATGGATACGTGGCCGGCCTGCAACTTGCCATGCAGATAGTCGAGCACCCCCATATCGCCCTGAGTGGCAGCAATATGGAGTAACCCGGTTGCATGATCATGGTCATCGCGGATCCGCTGGACGAGTGTCTGGAGCGGATGCTCAGCCAGTGAAGAATCGCTGAGATAGGTGCAGGCCAGCGTGCCAGGGTGTGATCGCTCATGTTCCAGCAACAGCTTCACACTCTTCCATGCGCCCGACTGCGCCGCATTGAGCATGAGTTTGTCGTACCAGAAAGAAGTGGTGGTGAGGCCATCCAGAGCAAACCGCTGTGCGATGCTATCGAGTCTGGCCAGGTCATGCGTCCCCTCGGCCAAATAGCAGAAGAAGGCGTGCGAGAACTGGAGGATTGCGTCCGCGAACTTCATGCAATTGGATAACGTTTCGTCTTCTGCTGCCGGCACAGGTGTACGCGGAGAGGGTGGCGTGTCGTAAGTCGCATTGAGGAAGCTCTGCACTGCACTGTGTATCTGGCGATATTCCTCTTCGTCCCGCTCAACCATGTCCATGCGTGCGAGCAGGCCGGCTGTGATCTGGGCTGATAGTACCGCGCGTTTTCCCGCGTGCGCTGGGTATTGATCGGGCAGATAGGCGCGCGCCAGCCGCAGGTGGAATGCCGAAAACATGGCCTCCAGCGTGATTCGGCCGTGTTCCAGTTCTTCCAGGGAATGCAACGTGTGACTGGGGACGGTGCCCCAGAAGGTCCGATTGATGCCGCCCAGCGCAGCCGTTATCTGCGCTCGCTCCAGATGCCATGTGCTGGTGGGCATTGCGCTGGCGCTCGGCACTTTCATCGCATGCCGGCTGATCTTGCGCGTCAGCAGGGGGTTGTTGACCACGGCGGCGACGGGGTCGGGCGGTGGTGCGGGGTCCGATGCCGGACGACGGATACTTCCGGGCGATGCGGATGGCGAGAGCGGTTCGAGCATGGCGAGCTTTGGGCAGAAAATGAATGCCCGCACCTTAATGCCAATCCGCAAGCAGCGCGATTAAACAAATGCTAAAAGTGGCGGCTTGCCGCGATGTTGTGAACGCTCGAGGAGGCGTACGGCGGAGGGAGTGGTCGGCGCGGCTGGCGTGCTGCGTCGTGCGCAGAGCGAAACGCCGAAGGTTGGCAAGCGTGGGAGTTGCTCTCGCGCGGCCAGCCGGGTAAGGGTTTGGCCTGCACGGGGCAGGCCAGCAGATGATTTGTAGTGGACCAGAGAGGGGTGGTCGAGGTGCTTAGAGCACCTGCGTCTGCGCCTCGTCACCCACGCGTGCGCGGATCTCGCCGATCTGCCATACCGTTTCGCCGGCGGCCTGCAGTTGCTGCATCGCCGCTGCGGCGTTGTCCTTCGACACCACCACCACCATGCCGATGCCGCAGTTGAATACGCGGTGCATCTCGGCGTCAGCCACGCCGCCATTCTGCTGCAGCCACGTGAACAGCGGCGGCATCGTCCAGGCATCCTTGTGCAGGATGGCGGTGACATTGTCCTGCAGTACGCGCGGCACGTTTTCCACGAGGCCGCCGCCGGTGATGTGCGCCATGCCCTTGACCATGCCGGTCTCGATCAGCGCGAGCAGCGGCTTGACGTAGATGCGCGTCGGCGCCATCAGGGCGTCCTGCAGGCGCTGGCCATGGAAGTCGGCGTTCAGGTCGGGCTTGCTGACTTCGATGATCTTGCGGACCAGCGAGTAGCCATTGGAGTGCGCACCGCTCGAGGCCAGGCCGAGTACCACGTCGCCGGCGGCGATGGTGGTGCCGTCGATGATCTTGCTCTTTTCCACCGCGCCGACGGCAAAGCCGGCGAGGTCGTATTCACCTTCTGGGTACATGCTCGGCATTTCA
>DATLHT010000042.1:0-5172 GCA_035539795.1 Burkholderiaceae bacterium | reverse complement strand
CGACAGCAGGATGTCGTCCGCGAGGAAACCCACGGCTCGGCCGCTGGCGAGCGTCACCATCGATTCGCTGTGATCCTTGGCCTGGATCACCTGCAGGCCGAGTTTCTGCTCGTCATTGACCTTGCGCAGGAAACCGACGGCATTCGAGCCCTGCGTGACCACTACGGTCTTGCCCTTGAGATCGGCTTCCTGATTCAGGCCAGAATTGGTGCGCACCAGCCAGCGCGGCTGGCCAGCAAAGGTGGCCACCGAGAAGTTCACCTGCTTCTGGCGTGCAAGGTTGTTGGCCGTGCCGCCGCACTCGATGTCGATGGTGCCGTTGACCACCAGCGGAATGCGGTTCGACGAGTTGACCGGCACCTGCTTGATGTTCAGCTGGGACATGCCGAGCTGCTGCTTGATCTTGTCAGCGATGGCCTGGCACAGGTCGATCGAGAAGCCGACCGGTTTCTGCTGGCCATCGAGGAACGAGAACGGCACCGACGATTCGCGGTATCCGATCGTGAACGTGCCGGTTTCCTTGATGCGCTTGAGGGTTTCGCTTTGCGTCTGGGCGATTGCGCCGGCCGCGCAGAATGCGAGCATGGCGGTGACGCCAAGCTTGACCAGGACCAGTGGGCGTTTCATGGCTAACTCCTTCTTGTAACGATAGGCAGAATGGCGGCGTCAGGCCGTCAGGCGGAAATCCGCGGGCGACAGGTCGGCCCAGCGGTCAGGACTGTGGGAATAGATCAGGCCGGCCAGCCGGTCGATGTCCTCCCGGGTATTGAAGATGCCGAACGAAATGCGGATGCCATCGCGCTCGGGCGAGACCCGCGCATTGTGTTGGGCGAAGTACGCCAGCCACGGCTCGGCCGACAGGTCGAGCACGTAGATGTGCGCGCGGTGCGCGCGCGTACGCGGTCCCACCAGTCCGATGCCGAACCGGTCGAGATGTTCGATCAGCCGGTCGCCCAGCATCTGCATGTGCGCGTGCACGTTCGTGATGCCGATGCCTTCGATCAGGTCCAGCGCCTTGTCGAGCGCATGGATGCCCGGCAGGTTGAAGTTGCCAAGCTCGAAACGCGCGGCGCCCGGCGCGGGGGCAAGGTCGGCCGGATTGGCGATCAGGTCGGCTGGCGGGCGGGCCAGCGAAGCCCAGGCCAGATAGGCGGGCTGCAGGTCGGTCAGGCGCGTATCGGCATACAGCAGGCCCAGGCCCTGCGGCACCAGCAACCCCTTGTGGCAACCGGCAGCGAGCAACGAAATGCCGAGTGCCTTCACATCGATGGGCACGACGCCGACCGACTGCATGGCATCGACGACGAAATACAGGCCACGCTCGCGGCACAGCGCGCCGATGCTGGCCAGGTCGTGGACATGGCCAGCATGGAACGTGACATGCGACATGGAGATGACACGCGTGCGCGCATCGATATGCGGCGCGAACAGTGCGGCGTCAGCCACGCCATCATGCAGCCTGATGAAACGCACCTCGACACCCTTACGGGCGAGATTGAGCCAGGCATACGCATTGTTCGGATGATCGCCTTCGATCATCAGCACATTGTCGCCAGCCACCAGCGGCAATGCGTTGGCGGCAATGTTCAGGCCCTCCGAAGTGTTCTTGGTGAACGCCAGCTCGTGCGGCGCCGCGCCGAGAAAGGCCGCGGCGCGTGCGCGCACGGCTTCGACGCGGCCGAGCCACATCGGCTTGGGGCCGGCGTTTTCGTTGGACTCTTCCAGGAATGCCTCGATCCCGCGACGGATGCTGGTAGCCAGCGGCGTCTGGTGCGCGGCGTCGAGGTACAGCATGCGACGGGTGACGGGAAAATCGTCGCGGACGTGGTGCAGGTCGATGGCATCCATGGTGAAGCCTTCACTCCGGTAAACAGGAACGGACTGGTGCAACGCGCTTAGGCCAGCTGGAACGCAGCAATTTTCTGGCCAGGGCCGTGCGGCACGAACACGGCCCGCACGGCCCGGCCGATGAGCGACTCGCCTTCCACCGGCGCGTCCGGCAGCTGGGCGTACAGGCACGGCCCTTCGGCCAGCTCGACGGCGGCAAACACATACGGCGCTTCTTCGTTGAAGCCATCGTGGTGCGTGCGCCGCACGGTGGTATGCGAGATGACGGTGCCCTGGCCGCTGGCCTGGGTCCACGACAGTGCATCGGCCTGGCAGAACGGGCAGCAGGCGCGCGGATAGAACACATGCTTGCCGCACTCGGCGCAGTGCTGCACCATCAGCTTGCCGTCGTTGCAGCCATCCCAGAACGGACGGTTCAGCGGGGTCACCCGCGGTTGGGGTTTCAACACGGCGGTCTCCTTATTCAACACGTTCGAGGATGGCGGCACTGGAGCACAGGCCGCGCCCGTAGGCGATCATGCCGTAGCCCGAGACCACGCCGCGGCGGCACTTGACCTGCCGTTCGCCGGCCTGGCCGAGCAACTGCGCAACAGCTTCGTAGACGCCGATCATGCCGCCGCTCGCACCGGCCTGACCGGCCGAGAGCTGGCCGCCACCGGTGTTGACGGGGAAGTCGCCGCGCGTAGTGAGATCGTGCTGGCGCACGAACTCGTGCGCCGTGCCGGGCTTGCAGAAGCCGAGTCCTTCGAGCTGGATGAAGGACATCACGGGATAGTCGTCGTACACCTGCGCAAAGTCGATCTGCTGCGGCGTGACGCCGGCGCGGCTGTACAGGCGCTCCTGCAGGCCGAGCCAGCCGCCCGGTACCTGATACGGATCGTTGGCAGGATAGTTATGGATCTCTTCGGCCGCGAGGATGCGCACCGACGGTCCCTTGAGCCCGGCAGCGATCTTTTCCGAGGCCAGCACAATGGCATCGCCGCCGATGCACGGCATGACGCAGTCGTACAGCCGCAGCGGATCAGCGATCGGCTTGGCATTCAGGTAGGCGTCCATGGTGAGCGGCTGCTTGAACAGCGAGTTCGGATTGCGCAGGCCGTTCTCGCGCAGGGCGATGCAGAAGCGCCCGAAATCCTCGCTGGTCGCGCCGTGGCGTTCCATGTACAGGCGCGTGTGCAGCGCGAACATGCCATTGGCGCCGCCGAAGCCCTGCGGCGACATGAACTCTTTGATGGAGCCGTTGAAATGGTCGAGCGTTTCATTGTGCGCTGCCACGTCGAACGAATCCGCCGCGACGATCAGCGCCACGTCGCAAACGCCGTCGCGGATCGCACGCGCCGCGTGCGCCATGCCGATGATGCCGCTGGCGCCGCCGTACAGGCCCTGGAACATGAAGCGTGTTTCCAGACCGAGATGCTCGGCCACGGTCGGCGCATTGTCGGGTGGCAGCAGGAAGCAGGTGACAGCCAGGCCGTCGACCGATTTCCACGACAGCCCGGCGCTGTTGAGGGCGGCCGAACCAGCCTCGTACATCAAGCGCTGCAGGCTACGGTCCGATTTCTTGGCGTACGTGGCCTGTCCTGCGCCAACGATGCGTACCCCGTCAAACATCTGGCTCATCTCAAATGACTCCTTCGGCCTTGAGGGCCTCGAATTCCTGCTCGCTCAGGCCCAGCATGTCGATATAGATGGCGCGGTTGTCGGCGCCGAGGTGACGGCCCGAGTGGCGCACCTCGCCCGGGGTCTCGATGAAGCGCGGCACCACGCCCTGCATGCGCACCGAGCCGAAGTCGTCGTCCTTGACGGCCACGATGTTCTGGCGCGCCTGATAGTGCGGATCCTTGACGATGTCGCTGATGTCGTACACCGGCCCTGCCACGACCTCTGCCTCGTCGAACAGCGCCATCACGTCGGCACAGTCGCGCTCGCGGAACCAGTCGGCGATGATCGCGTCGAGCGCCGCGTCATGCTCGCAGCGCAGCGCGTTGTCGAGGAAGCGCGGGTCGGTGATCAGCTCGGGCATGCCGAGCGCCTGCGCGAGCCGCTCGTAGGTGCGCTGCGAACTGGCCGAAATGCCGATCCAGCGGCCGTCGCGCGTCTGGTAGGTATTGCGCGGCGAATCCTCGGCGAGGCGGTTGCCCAGGCGCTCCTTGACGATGCCCAACTGGTCGAAGCCGATGACCTGCGACTCGACCAGACGGAACAGCGGCTCGTACAGGCTGACGTCGATCTCCTGGCCACGGCCCGTGCCATGGTCGCGGTTGTACAACGCGAACATCGCGGACATGGCCGCGAAGGTGGACGCCACGGAATCCGCCATCGGGAAGCCCGGCAGGGTCGGCGGACGGTCCGGCGCGCCGGTGAACGAAGGGATGCCGGAGAATGCCTCGGCAATCGTGCCGTAGCCGCCGCGCTTGGCATACGGGCCGGTCTGGCCGAAACCGGAGACACGCACCATCACCAGCTTCGGGTTGATCTTCGACAGCGTGTCATAGCCCAGCCCCCAGCGCTCGAACGTGCCCGGCCGGTAGTTCTCGATCAGCACATCAGCCTCGCGCACCAGTTCCAGGAACAGTTCGCGGCCGCGCGGCTTGGACAGCGTCAGGGTAATCAGACGCTTGTTGCGGGCGATCACCTTCCACCACAGCGACAGGCCATCCTTCATCGGTGTCCAGTGGCGCATCGAATCGCCGCCGACCGGCAGTTCGAGCTTGATGACGTCGGCGCCGAAGTCGGCCAGCTGGGTGGCCGCGAGCGGACCGGCGATCATGTTGCCCGCATCGATGACGCGCAGCCCGGCCAGCGGCCCGGCGTTCTGTTGAGCAGAGACGGCAGGCGCCGTGGAGGAAGAGGAAGTCGAAGTTGGCATGGCAATATAAGGGCGCTAAAAAATATTGGGTTGTGCTACAATTCCGAAAAATGGAAGTTTTTCTTTCGATTTATGAACATCGTAATGAGCACCCATACCGAGAACAATCAGGGTAAACCCGTCGACGACAAGCCCCTCGACCGTCTGCTCAACGTGATGGAGGTGGTGGCGCGCGCCGCTCATCCCATCTCGATGACCGACATCGCGACGGCCTGCGACCTGCCGGTACCGACCGTGCACCGCCTGGTGGCACAGCTGGAAGAACGGCGCCTGCTGAAGCGCCTGCCGGGCTCGAAGAAACTGCTGGTGGGATTTGCGCTGGTGCAGCTCGGGACGGCTGCCGTGCATTCGGCGCTGCGCACCGACCTGCCGCACCAGATCCTGGTGGCGCTGTCGGCGCGCATTGGCGAGCACTGCCAGATCGGCCAGCGCATCGACAATGAAGTGGTGTATCT
>DATLHT010000041.1:0-5231 GCA_035539795.1 Burkholderiaceae bacterium | reverse complement strand
GAACATCAACGTCCTGGCCAAGCTCGATATCAAGCTGAGCGCCAACACGATCAGCATCATGGCCAAGGAGCAGCTGGAACTGGGTGGCGGGGGCAGCTACAGCGTCTACACCAGTGCAGGCATCACGCACAAGACGCCCGGCACATGGGTTGAGCATGCGAGCGTGCACTCGCTTCAGGGGCCAGACAACAAACCGGTGTCACTCAGTACCCTCACTTCCGAGCTGTGCCTTCCTCGCAGGTCTCTGGTGGTCGCGTTGCACTCCCATGCTGTCGATGGTTGGCCGATGGCCGATGAGCCTTACACCCTCTATCGCGACGGCGCGCAAATCGAAACCGGCATCACCGACGCGGCTGGCCAAGTTCATATCGACAAGCATGACTTCGGCAAGGTCAAGCGCTACCGCGTGGTGCTGCATCAGGGGCAGATTTTTGATTTGCCTGTCCATGAAACCCTTCCCTCAGATGAAGGCAATGCAAAACGCAGCTCATCCCAGGGACATCGCGAAGCAGGAGAAAACCCGTGAGAACCACCAGCCCGACTCAACGACCAGCGACGTCACACCTCAGCGAGGCCGCCGGCCTCACCTTGTGTAGCGGTCAGTGGTTGCTGGAACAGCCCGACGACCCGGTGAAATGGGCGCGCAACGAACTTGACGTGAAAATCTGCGGGCAGCAAGGCTTCGAGGCCGTTGCCGACGACATCCTCCGTGCCCGGCACAGTGTCGACATGATCTGCTATGGCTTCGATCCGGCGATGGAAGTGAGGCGCCAGGGCAGCCAATGGCCGCGTGGCACCACCTTTGGGGACCTCTTGGCCGAGCGTGCGCTGGCAGGCATACGGATTCGCGTGCTGTGCTGGCACGGACCTGTTGGCGCGAAGATGCCCGGCGCCAGCGAAGCCATTTCTCGCGTTGCGCGTCGCCCCAGAGAAACGCTTGGCAAGGGGCAGATGTACCAGCCCTCGCGTCATTTCACCGGGCTGCCCGGCATGTCCCTCAAAGAGGCCCGCCGCGAATTCAACATCAACTGGTACACGCAGATCTTTGCGGGCGACATCCAGAATCTGTCGTTTCGCACGCGTCGAATGAGCGGCAAGGCGGCCGATGATGGCGTGGCTGCAGACCCCGATGCACCTGCGCGAGGCCGGGTGGAAACCTTCGGCATGGCAGTGGCCGCCACTCACCACCAGAAAACCATACTGATCGACTACGACTTGGACGATGGTCATCGGGCCAGGGGATATGTGATGGGACTGAACTCCATCACCGACTATTGGGATACGGTCGAACACAACTTCCGAGACCCGCTGCGCGGTGAAGGTTGGGAGGGCGATGGCGGCGAGCCCGACTTGATGCCCTACCAAGACTATGCTTGTCGAATCCGAGGCAATGCACTGATCGATGTGGACAGGAATTTTTGCGACGCTTGGAATCGCACCCGTGCCACGGAAAAGGGGGGCGAAGGCGAACCGGCTGTCCACAGGCGGCAAAAGGGCCTAGCCACCGATCTCGACGTGAATCACCATGCCCAGATCGTGCGCACTCACCCCGAAGAAAAAACCGAGCAGTCCGTGCGTCGCCTGTACCAGCAGGCCGCCAAATTCGCCCGCAAGTACGTCTATGTCGAGAACCAGTACTTCCAGTACACACCCTGGATCGAACAACTCAAGGCAGAGCGCAAGAGCTACCGGGACGGCTGGCAGTCTGGCGAGAATAACTACGGCAAGGACAACGGGCCGCCCCCGGAGATTCCCTGGCTGCACGTGATCGCGATAACGCCCACACCCGAGCGGTTTTTCATGGTCCCGCGCACCCATGACATGGTGAAGGCGTTGGGGCATGGCGAGAGCATGCCCAAGCAGGACCAGCGCATCGAAGATGAGATCAGGCGGCATCGCGAGGCTACCGCTTACTACGAGCGGGCCATGGTCGAGCACGAGAAGGTCTATCAGGAAGCGCTGCAACGACCACAAGGGGTGATGCGCTACGAGGTGCGGCGCGGCGTTTCGCCGGCGGCACCCGCACCCCTGTCCCCGCTGGCTGCGGACTCCCTGGCTTTGGGCGCGAAGGCCGGCATCAAGAAACAGTTGGATGCGCTGGGAATACGCGCCTTGGTGGCCAGCCTGTGGACTTTCGACAAGGCGTTCCGTTCCACGCAAGAAGACGATCTCCGTTCCCTGGCCGAATGGGAGGGCACGTCGACGAGTCGCGGTGCAGAGGAGGACTCCAGTCTCAACAGCCAGCGCATCAAGAGCCGGCGCGACAAGCTCAACAAGGCGCGCTATCGCGAGATCTACATCCACAGCAAGCTACTGATGATCGACGATGGCTTTTTCACCCTGGGCAGCACGAATCTCAACCAGCGCAGCATGGCCAGCGATAGCGAGATCAACGTGGCGACAGACAACCCGAGAGCGGCGGTGGATTTGCGCAAGAGAGTTTGGGGGATGCTGACGGGGAATGCGCCTGATTGCAATCCGTCGACCAACAGCGACCGAGAGATTTATGACGCGTTTGATAAGTGGAGGCTACTTCTTAAGAGAAATGCGAAATCGAAAACCCTCGGGAATCCACTCGAAGGGTTTCTCATTCCGTTTCATGACGACCGCACGACCAACATCAGAGCGGGCTAGAGCCACGCCATGCGCTCTTCCAAATACATCTTTGCGCTCGTCCTTTCCCTAGTGACCCAACTTGCCTGCACCATGCATTCCGACCTTCCTCGCAACATGAACCTCAAGGCGTTCGATCCGCACCGGGCAAGCTTCAGGTGCAAGCACGAAGCCGAGGTGGTTCCACCCGTCGATCCGGAGGCACAGCAGTGGTTCCTGCAAGCCATGGCGGTCACCAGCTACGAAAAGCGGGAGAGCGATCGCGACCACAAGGTCGCCGCCGAGCTTTGGCAGAAGGCGGCGGATCGCAAGCACTGGAAGGCCATGATCAATCTGGCCAATGCTTACGCGCACGGCGAAGGCGTCGAATACGACTCCGAGAAGGCGGTGCTGATTCTCGAGAAAGCCATGAAGCTGGGAATTCCTGCAGCCTATGACGCCATGGGTACCTACCACATGGAAGGCCTAGGGGTGAAGCAGGATGCGAGCCGGGCCTATGCATTCTGGCAACTCGCTGCAGACATGGGGAGTCCGAATGCAATGGCCTATCTTGGCAGTAAGTTGCAAGGGGTCTATGACGACCCACAATCCGGCTTCTGGGGCAACCGCACCGTAGCATTTCGGATGCTTGAGTGCGGATTTTCTCAGGGGAACGGTCAATCAGCCTACGAGCTGGGCGTCATCCTAGATGGCAAGCAAGCTGAATTAGGTGAGGACTATGTTCGTGCACTCAAGGTGTTCCATGAAGGTGTTAAGTTCGGCAATGCTGATTGCGCTGGCTGGTTGTCCGGATCATTCCGGTCTGGAGAACCCATGGTGAATGGCATCAAAGATATTGCCCGCGCCGACAGGTACAGCCGGCTCGGGGACGCCCTGTTGCGAAACCCGGACCTTCGCCTTCCCAACCTGGACAAGGTGCTTCCTCTCCCGCCTGCCGATCTTCCCAAGTGGGATGGCGAAAAGAAGACGCTCGTTGACGCTGCAAAGCCTTTGGCGCCAGCCTTGGCAACCCCATCTACCCCCGGTGCCCAGCGCACGGGCCGCGCCCACATTCCCGACGGCTATGTTCTTCCCCCGAGGGCCTTGCCACCACAAGACGAATCCGCGGGGTGGAACCCTGATGCCGGAGTCGCTCCCCAATATGAAGCCACCGCCGCCAGGTACAGCGGCTACTGGCTCGCCCAATTGCTGGAAGACCGCGATGCTCGCAGTGCCGCATGGAACCGGGCGCAGGTGCCGCAACGCTATGCCCAACGCGAAGCCTTCGAGAGCGACCGTAAGGCCATGGGGCTGAGCGCGCACGACGGGCGGCTCATGTGGCACTACGTGGGCGTGCCGTTCCCGCGAGCGGAGCCCCGCGTCGATCCCCGAATTGCACAAGGCATAGCCCGCAGCACCGTCGTTCCCGAATACGCGTTGACCTGTGCTGGCGATGTCGCGTGCCCGAAGACTGGTGTGTGGTCGGCGTCGATACCCAAAGACCATCCCTCGGCAGCCCGCTACAACCGCTGGGACCGCCAGAGCTATGTGACCCAGGGTCAGGAATTTCCGAATCCGGAAAGCAGCCATTTGCACCTCGAACCGGGCGCAGTCACCTGGCTATGGCTGGGCAATGCCAATGAGTCAGGCTTCGGAGGCGTGGCTTATGTGAGCCTGAGCCGTCTGGGGGCGGAAGGAGCGAACGCATGACGATTCCTGGTGCAGACATGAACTGCAAGCGTCGGATAGCTCTTGTGTCACAAGACTGGGCGCTGCATCTCTTTTCAATGCATTCCCCATGCAGGAGCAAACACCATGAGCGCCAAACCAATCATCTTGGATCACAACAGGTGGCGAAAAGGCGCGGGCGGTGCGCCGGCGGGTCTTTCTGGCCAGAGCGACGGCAATGCCTACGCTGGCTTGGACCTGAACTTGATCACCTTCTCGTCCAGCGCCTTCAGCGGCAGCAGCTTCGCATCGACCACTTTTCAAGACGCCGTCTGGACCGCATGCCAGTTCAGCGGTTGCTCTTTCAGCCAGTGCGACATGCAGCGCATCGCGATCAGCGGGTGCACCTTCGTGGACTGCACTTTCAGTGCGTCGCAGTTCAAGGCCAGCACGCTCAGTGATTGCACCTTCACTCGATGCAACTGGACCGAACTGAACTTCGATGCGAGTCATTGGTCAGGTCTGAAGTTGCTTGAATGCCGAGGTACGCAGGTGAACGCGACCAACCTGCAGGGCGAGCAGGTCGACTTCACAGGCAGTCAGTTCGAAGACATGCAGCTGACCAACGCACGAATCAATTGAGGCTGCAGGATGCAGCCGCTCCCGCTCACCCCGGCTGGTACTGATACAGCCAGGTCTCCGTCAACGTCTGATCCCCGTTCTTCAGATACAGCCGCATGTCGACCGGCTCCGTGCCCTCGGGCGTGAAGTCGAACTGCGCGCGCCAGTGGCCCGGCACGCCATTCGGCACGGCTTCGGCGAAGACGTAAGAGAACTTGCCGCGCGGCGCGGTGAGCACCAGTTCGGGCTTGACGCCGAAGGGCACCGTGGTGAGCGGCTGCCCGATGAACTCCACCATGAATTTGCGCACGCCCTGCGGGCGCGGCTGGCCCGGTTGGCCGCCGCGGCCG
>DATLHT010000040.1:0-7361 GCA_035539795.1 Burkholderiaceae bacterium | reverse complement strand
ATGCAGGCCGCCGTGCTTCAGTCCGACCTGGCACCATCGCGGACCTTAAGCGTCCCGCTTCAGCCAGCCCACCAGCGCCGAAAATGCCGGCGAGGGCTGCCGGCGGTTCGGGTAGTACAGGTGATAGCCCGGAAAAGGCACGCACCATTTGTCGAGCACGGCAAGCAGCCGGCCCTCGGCAATGTGATCGGCCACCATCGGCTCAGGCACGTACGCCAGGCCCAGGCCGTCCAGGGCGGCATTGATCACGTGGATTATGCTGTTGAACACCAGTGGTCCGTCGCCGCGCACGGTGAACTCCTTGCCCTTCTCCTCGAACTCCCACGCATAGATGGCGCCATTCGGGCGATGCCGGATGTGCACGCAGCGATGTTGGGTGATATCGGCGGGCTTCCTTGGCTTGGCATGCTTCTGGAAGTAGTCGGGCGATCCCACCACCACCAGCCGCCAATCCGGCCCGACCCTGACCGCGATCATGTCCTTGCTGAGCGCCTCGCCCAGCCGGATGCCGGCGTCGAAGCGCTGTTCCACCACGTTGGTGAAGCCGTAATCGACGTAGAGCTCCAGTGTGATGTCCGGATACTCGGCGAGGAATCCGGCAAGGCGAGGGCGGATGATGGTCTCCATCGAATCGTCCGTGCAGGAGATCCGCAGGGTTCCGGCCGGGCGATCGCGCAGATCCCCCAATGCCTCCACACTGGCGCCGATGGCCTCGAAGTGCGGTGCGATCGAGCGCATCAGGCGCTCGCCCGCCTCGGTCGGGGAGACGTTGCGCGTGGTCCGGGCCAGCAGCCGGATGCCCAGCCGCTCCTCCAACAGCCGCATGGAGTGGCTGAGCGCCGAGGGTGTCACTCCCAGGCGAACAGCTGCCTTGGTGAAGCTCTGCTCCTGTGCCACCACCAGGAAGGCCTGCAGGTCGTTGGTCTTCACGCTGCTCATGGGTCAATTGTGAGCTCAACTCAGTAATGCATCAACTTTCAGCCGGCTTATCGCGGTAGCAGGCGCCGCCTATCGTGGCGACCTGAGTTCCCACTGAGGCCGTCCGCACATGAAACCCACCACGCTGCTGCTGGCATTGATTGCCAGCCATTTCGTTCCGCTGTCGGCCGTGGCCGCCGTGGCACCGGCCGCCGCAAGAGCCGCCGGCGCCGACAATTTCTACAGAAGCGCCAGCGTAAAGGGCGATCGCGTCAGCTTCCGCAACCAGTACCAGATGGAGGTGGTGGGCACGCTGTACCGGCCTCAGGGCCCGGTGCGGGGTGCCCGCGCGCCAGCCGTGGTAGTCGGTCATCCGATGGGCGCAGTGAAGGAGCAGAGTTCACAGTTGTACGCGCAGAAGCTGGCTGAGCAGGGCTTCGTTACGCTGGCGATCGACCTGTCCTTCTGGGGTGAAAGCGCCGGTACGCCTCGGCACCTGGTGTCGCCGGAAATCTATTCGGATGACATCAGCGCGGCGGTGGACTTCCTGAGCGCGCAGTCGTTCGTGGACCCGGAACGAATTGGCGGCTTGGGTATCTGCGGCAGTGGCAGTTTCGTGATCAGCGCTGCGAAGATCGATCCACGCATCAAGGCAATCGCGACGGTCAGCATGTATGACATGGGCGCCGCTGTGCGCCAGGGGTTGAACAACACGCAGTCGCTTCAACAGCGCAAAGCGATGATCCAAGCGGCGACGAAGCAGCGCCTGTTTGAGTTCAACGGTGGGCAGGCCGCCTATGTGCCGGGCACCGTGAATACGCTGGATGCCGAGACGCCGGACGTGCAGCGTGAGTTCTTCGATTTTTACCGTACGCCGCGCGGTGCCTATGCAGCCGCAGGCGAGCAGCCCGAACGAACCACCCAGCCGCTGTTCAGCAGCCTGGTCAAGTTCGTCAACTTTTATCCTTTCAACGATATCGAGACCATCTCGCCGCGGCCGATGTTGTTCATCTCGGGTGACCATGCACATTCCCGTGAGTTCAGCGAGGATGCGTACCGCAGGGCAGCCCAGCCGAAGGAACTCTACTGGGTGAAAGATGCCGGCCACGTAGACCTGTATGACCGCACCGACCTGATTCCCTTCGCCAGGTTGGCGACGTTCTTCCAGCAAGGCCTGGCTGGGAAATGAGCAGTAACGACGCGACGGCCGAACGGGCCAACTGGGGCGGTGTGCTCGCGATGACACTATGCGTGTTCGCACTGATCGCCTCCGAATTCATGCCGGTGAGCCTGCTCACGCCCCTGGCGGCTGACCTCGGTGTGTCCGAAGGGCTGGCCGGGTATGGAATTGCCATCTCCGGCGCCTTCGCAGTACTGACCAGCCTGTCGATCCCCCGGTTGGCCGGCAGCATCAACCGGAAGACGCTGCTGCTGACGCTCACCGCGGTGATGGCGGTGTCGGGCGTGGTGGTGGCGATGGCTCCCAGCTACCCGATGTACATGATGGGCCGGGCGCTGATCGGCGTGGTGATCGGTGGGTTCTGGTCGTTGTCTGCGGCCACGGCCATGCGCCTGGTGCCTGCAGCGCAGGTGCCGCGAGCACTGGCGATCTTCAATGGCGGCAACGCGCTGGCGACGGTAGTGGCCGCGCCACTGGGCAGTTACCTTGGCGGCGTGATCGGATGGCGCGGCGCGTTCCTGTGCCTTCTGCCTGTGGCAGCCATCGCGCTGGCATGGCAGTGGCGGTGCCTTCCTTCCATGCCCGCAGAAGGAAGGCCATCCCACGGCGGGGTACTGGCCCTGTTGCGGCGGCGGGTGGTGATGCTGGGCATGGCGGCGTGCGGCGCGTTCTTCATGGGGCAGTTTGCCGTGTTCACCTATGTGCGCCCGTTCCTGGAGAAGGTCACGGGTGCAGGGGAATCCGCGGTTCCGCTGGTGCTGCTGGCCATGGGTGCAAGCGGCTTTGTGGGCACGCTCGCGATCGGGGCATTCATCAGGCGCGGCCTCTACCGCACGCTGGTGGCTGTCCCGATCCTGATGGCGGTGATTGCCGTAACGCTGGTGCCGCTGGGTTCGAACCTTTGGCCGACTGCCGCACTGTTTTCGGTATGGGGGCTGCTGGCCACGGCTGCGCCGGTGGGCTGGTGGAGCTGGCTGGCGCGCACGTTCACCCGCAACGCTGAGGCGGGCGGCGGGCTGATGGTAGCGGTGGTGCAGTGCTCGATCGCGTTGGGTTCCACCCTCGGTGGCCTGCTGTTGGACAGCGCTGGTTTCGCCAGTACGTTCCTGGCCGGCGCAGGCCTGCTGTTGCTCGCGGCCTTGCTTGCCCATGTCACGGCCGCCGATGCTGCATCCACGTCCGGCTCGGCGGTTGCCGCGGAAGCCCGAGGCTGATGGGACGCGCGGCGTGGATCATTGCGCAGCTGCTTTCGCTTTGCCTTGCATTCGCGGCGGTGCCTGCATGTTCTGCCGGGCAGAATCAGCACACCGTTGCGCTCATGAAAACCGCACCCAACCCGAAGGTCCCTGCAATGAAGATCCGGCTGATCATCAACGACCAGACGCTGTCGGCCACGTTGGAGGACAGCGTTCCCGCACGCGACTTCGCCGCCCAGTTGCCGATTACCCTTCAGCTTGAGGACTATGCTGCTACGGAGAAAATCGCGCAGCTCCCGCGCCGCCTCAACATTGCCGGCGAACCGGACGGGATCACGCCAGTGGCCGGCGATATCGCCTTCTACGCACCTTGGGGGAATCTAGCGATCTTCCACAGACCGTTCGGTTACTCGAAGGGTCTGGTGCGGTTGGGCCGCATCGAGGGGGACTTACAGGCGCTTCGCGCGGAGGGACCGGTGGAAGCGCGGATCGAGTTCGAGTAGACGTCTGGCTACGTTCCCTGCACACGAAGGAGCAGCTATGAATATCAAGTACAGCCGGTTCTCTGTCACCGAGCTGGATGCCCACCAGCAAGCCATCATTCCAATCAGCGCCTGCGCAGCGGCGGGTAACATGAGTGCCCTTGATCAGGCGTTGAATCAAGGTCTGGACGCGGGGCTGAGCGTGGCAGAGGTGCGCGAGATCCTCGTGCAGGTCTATGCTTATGCAGGTTTCCCACGGAGCCTGAACGCGTTGAGCGAACTGATGAGGGTGGCGCAGGCACGCAGGCAGCGGGGCATCCAGGATGAAGCTGGCCGCGAGCCGGGCAGGCCGATCCCCAAAGGAGACGCTCTGCTCGCCGCAGGCACGGCCAATCAGACCAGGCTGGCTGGCGGCCCGGTCTCAGGGCCTTTGTTCGATTTCGCACCCCAGGCAAATGAGTACCTGCGTACGCATCTGTTTGGCGACATCTTCGAGCGCGACAACCTTGATTGGCAAATCCGCGAGTTGGCCACGGTCAGCATGCTGGCTGCCATGTCCGGGGTGGAGCCGCAGTTGCAGTCTCACATTGGCATCAGCATGAACATAGGGCTGCGCCCAGAGCAGCTGTACGCGCTGGCTGCTGTTCTCGAAGCGCGCTTCGGCCTGGAGGCCGCGGAACGTGTTCGTGTCGGTATTCAATGCCAGCTGGACGTTCGGCACGAATGATGTTCAGACGAGAGATTCCGTCGCATGGCGCACGCATTGGAGGATTGAATGAAAAAGATGATCATCGGAACGTTGATCAGCATGCTGGCAGGACCCTTCAGTGTTGGAGCGCAGGAGGCACAGATGACAAGGCTCTCGAAGATCACCGTCAATGCAGACCATCTGCCCGCCTATAGAGACGCCTTGGCTGAGGAGGTTCGCGCTTCAATGGAGCTGGAGCCCGGCGTGCTGTCGTTGTATGCGGTCTTTGACAAGGAAGATCCGACCCGGCTGACAATCCTTGAAATCTATGCGAGCCGGCAGGCTTACGAACAGCATGTGAAGAGCTCGCATTTCCTCAAGTACAAAAACGGCACGCTGCACATGGTCAAGTCACTGGAACTGGTTGATGTTGATCCTCTTCTGCCGGAGCTGAAAATCAAATAATCGCCGGGTGGGGGGCGATACCCAAACGGTCACCATTTGCCGGCGTGACGGCGCGGCGCTACGCTTCCACGATGTCAACTTCGACCTCCGCAGCTCTCGACGCCGGACGCGGCCCCGCCGAGCACGACGTGCGCACCCAGATCATCGAGGCTGCCACCGCGCATTTCAGCCACTACGGCTATGACAAGACGACGGTGTCCGACCTCGCCAAGGCCATCGGCTTCTCGAAGGCGTACGTCTACAAGTTCTTTTCCTCCAAGCAGGCCATTGGCGAGGTGATCTGCGCCAATTGCCTCAGTCAGATCGAAAGCGAGGTTCATCAGGCCCTGCAAGGCGTGCAAGCGCCTGCCGAGAGGCTGCGGTTGTTGTTCACCGTCATTGTGGAGGCCGGTCTTCGCCTGTTTCTGCAGGATCGGCGCCTGTATGAAATTGCCGTTGCGGCCGCGACGGATCAATGGCCTTCCGCGCAGGCGTATGAAAGGCGCATCAGGCAGCTTGTTGAAGACATCATCAAGGATGGACGCGCTTCTGGGGCATTTGAGAGCACGACGCCGCTCGAGGACACCAGCCGTGCGGTCTACCAGGTCCTGCTTCCTTATCTGAATCCGGTGACGCTGCCGCACCTGGCGCACTTGCACAAAGAAGCGCCAAGTGCCTTGCAGGAGTTGGTCCTCCGGAGCCTTGAGCCATGCCCGTAGTGACCATTGACTATATTAGTCACTAGGAACAGAATCCCTCCGGATACCCCACTCCGGAAGGCCGCATGCGTCGCCGTTTTGTAGTCACAGCCCTCTACTGTGTTGCTCCGTTGTTCCTTGTGGCCTGCGGAAAGTCGGATGACGTCGATCCCCGGACCGCTCCGCCCACCGTCCGGATTGCCCAAGTGCAACCGGGGGCGGGAGGCGCGCGCACGTTCACAGGAACCGTCGCCGCACGCGTACAGAGTGATCTGGCCTTTCGGGTGGGTGGCAAGGTCACCGAGCGCCTGGTTGAGACGGGGCAGACGGTAAAGCGCGGCGACGTGCTCTATCGGATTGATCCCGTCGATCTGAATTTGGCAGCGGCCTCCCAGCAGCAGGCCGTCATCGCGGCCCGAGCGCAAAGCGCGCAAGCCACCGCAGACGAAGCGCGATACCGCGATCTGGCAGCCAAGGGCGTCGTTTCCCGGTCGGCCTACGATCAGATCAAAGCGGCGGCGGACGCAGCATCGGCACAGCTCAAGGCGGCCGACGCGCAGGCCCGGGTTGCACGTAATGCCAGTCGATACACGGCGCTCGTCGCCGATGCCGACGGAGTGGTCATGACCATCTCCGCTGAGCCCGGTCAGGTCGTGGCGGCGGGGCAGATCGTCGCCCGGCTTGCCCGTGCAGGCAGTCGGGAGGCCGTGGTCCAGTTGCCCGAGACGCTGCGACCCCAGATCGGCTCCGTGGGCTCAGCGTCCCCGTTCGGGGCAAGCGGCAAGATCCCCGCACGGTTGCGCGTGCTCTCGGAATCGGCCGACCCCGCCACCCGGACCTTCGAAGCTCGCTACACCCTGGAAGAGGGCAGCACGGCGCTGCCGCTGGGTTCCACGGTGGCGGTCGAACTTTCAGGCGCAGCACCTGCCGGTGCGTCGGCCGGCGTCGAGGTGCCGTTGGGCGCGCTGTTCGATCCTGGTACCGGTCCCGGCGTCTGGGTGATCGGTGGTGAGCCGCTCAAAGCCCATTGGACGCCGGTCGCCGTCAAGCAGTTGGGTGATGACCGGGTAGTGGTTGAGGGGGCCCTGAAAGCATCGGATCGCGTGGTTGCCCTCGGCGCCCATCTACTCCGCGAAGGGCAGGTGGTTCGCATCGCTGAGACCGACAGGAACGCCGCTGCAAACGGAGCCCACCAGTGAGTGGGTTCAATCTGTCGGCACTTGCGGTGCGCGAGCGTGCCATCACGGTTTTCCTGATCTTTCTGGTCTCTGTTGCCGGCATCGTTTCCTTCTTCCAGCTCGGCCGCGCTGAGGACCCTGCGTTCACTGTCAAGGTCATGACCATCGTGACGGCCTGGCCTGGCGCTACGCCAACAGAAATGCAGGACCAGGTCGCCGAGAAGCTGGAAAAGCGCCTGCAGGAACTGCGCTGGTATGACCGCAGCGAAACCTACACCCGGCCTGGCCTGTCCTTCACTACGCTGACATTGCAGGATGGCACGCCACCGTCGGAGGTGCAGGAGGAGTTCTACCAGGCGCGCAAGAAGATGGCTGACGAAGCCGTAAATCTGCCCGCAGGCGTGATCGGCCCGATGGTCAACGACGAGTACGCGGATGTCACGTTTGCTCTCTTCGCACTGAAAGCGAAGGGTGAACCGTTCCGCCTGCTTGCGCGTGATGCCGAGACGCTGCGTCAGCGATTGCTGCACGTTCCTGGCGTGAAGAAGGTAAACATCATTGGTGAGCAATCCGAACG
>DATLHT010000039.1:0-4048 GCA_035539795.1 Burkholderiaceae bacterium | reverse complement strand
CTACAAGACAGCTGGCAACGCCTGCAAGCCAACTTCAGTCAATTGCTCACCGAACCGGCGGATGTAGACGTCGTCATCGCCGAGCTGAAGAACTTGGCTGTCCTCGGTTTGTTGGCCGAAGCATCAGAATCAATTTCTGATTTGAAGCAGATTAAAGCGGACTGCGCGCAACTACGATCACAGTACATTGATGACGGCCTCATGCGTAGGCAGAAGTTGGTCGGGATGGCCAAGTGCGACACAAGTTATCCCGAGCACTGGACCATTGCTGCCTTTGACGACGTGGCTGTGGTCATTGGCGGTGTCACCAAGGGACGCGATCTTCGAGGGAAGCAAGTGTTGGTCTGTCCGTACTTGGCAGTCGCCAACGTCCAGCGCGGATACTTCAAGCTTGATGGTTTGAAATCAATTGAGATCGCAGCCGACGAGCTGGCGAAATATCGGGTCCAAAAAGGAGACCTGCTAATCACCGAAGGCGGTGATTGGGATAAAGTCGGGCGCACCGCAATTTGGCCCGGTGGCGTACCGAACTGCCTTCACCAGAACCATGTCTTCAAGGCGCGTGTTCCGAGCGCGAAGCTCCTGAGGCAATGGGTCGAGCTAGTTTTCAATTCAGGTGTGGGACGAGATTTTTTCGCAGGAGCCTCCAAGCAGACGACCAACCTCGCGTCGATCAACATGACACAGCTCCGCGGTTTCCCGCTGCCGATTCCACCACTGGATGAGCAACAGCGCATTCTCTCTGTGCTGTCCAACTTGACTGCCCTATGCATTGAGTGGCGTCAACAGCTGGAGCGCGCGCGGGTCTTGGCTGCACTTCTTGCCAACGCTGCCGTTGCCGCTCTTACTGGCATAGCCATTGAACAAGAAGTTGAGGCCCACGTGAAAGCACCGCAAACCGAATTAATCGCCCCACTGCGCTTGGGCAGACCGCCTGACGTGAAAGATCGAGCTCCGCTGGCGACGCTGCTGGCTCGCCATAGCGGAGCACTGTCAGCCCGCGACTTGTGGCAACGCTTCGGCGGTGAGATCGACGCCTTCTACGCGCAGCTCAAGACCGAAGTCGCTCACGGCTGGATTGCCGAGCCGCAACCGGCCGAGGTGCGCGAAAAGGCAACTGAAACAGCGGAGGCTTGAGCATGCAGCTGCGGCACTTGGCCATTCCGCACTTCCGCAATCTGCGCGAAGTGACGATCGATTTCGCCACGCAGCTCGCGCCCGTGTCGGTCGCGTCGGCCGCCGCCGTGCTCAAGCCTATCCGCAGCCACGCACTGATTGGCCAGAACGGCACAGGCAAGTCCAATCTGATCGAAGCATTGATCACCATTTTTCGCGATGTGGATCTGGATCGCGATGCTGCGCTGGACTACACGCTGGAATACGAGGTTCGCGGCCATATGGTTCGCTTGGAGGCCGACACGGCCAAGCAGAAACGCCCCTTCGTATGGGTGGATGGCAAGTCGGAATCGCAAGGCCATTTGCTTAAGAACCGCGAGCTACTGCCCTCGCATGTCTTCGCCTATTACTCGGGCCGCAACGAGCGCATCGAAACTCTGTTCCATGAACACCAGCGCCGCTTCAACCAGCGCCAGGAAATAACCACCGACGAGGTGCTGCCCGAACAGCTGCTGGAGAACTTCACCGCGAGCGATGCCGACATCCGCGCGTTGGAAGAAGCCAAACGGCGTCGCGAGGCCCGTCTGAAGCAAACGGGCGATGACCGTCTGCGCCGCCTCTTCTACTGCCGTGGCGGCCACAGCCAGTTAGTGTTGCTGGCTTGTTTGCTGTCTGATGATCCTGTGTTCCAGAAGGTGCTGAAGAACCTGCACATCGAGTCGCTTGAATCGGCGCTGTTCGTTCTGAAGGAGCCGCATCGTCTGCGCGAGAAGCGCCGAGGCGGAAGGTTCGACGAGAACGAACTAAACGAAGGCGATCCGCGTTTTTGGTATGCGCGCGGCAATGTGGTGAGCGAGTTTCTCGACAAGCTGTGGCAAGTGGCCTGGGCGCCCATCGAACAGGAAGCCACCAAGCAGATCGACTTCCGTGGTCGCACCGAAAAGCAAAAACAGCTCTATCTCTTCGTGCCCAGCCACGCCAAGCTCAAGCAATTGGGTGAACTGGTAGGCGGCACCGACAGCTTCTTTCGCTATGCCGAAGGTGCGTACGTCGGCGACCTGATCGACGAGGTGCGCATCACGGTGAAGAAGCGCGATGAGCATGGCGGCAAGGTGAGCTTCACCCAGCTGTCCGAAGGTGAGTTGCAGATGCTCACTGTGCTGGGCCTGATGCGCATCACGCGCGAGGACCAATGCCTGTTCCTGCTCGACGAGCCGGACACTCACCTGAACCCAATCTGGAAGCTGCGCTACTTCGACGATATCGAGGGTGTGCTCGGTGAAAGCGATGATGTGAGCGTCGATAGCGACGTGCTTGGCGACCGCCCCAACGACGCATCGTCGGGGCAATCACAGATCCTGATTACCACCCACGACCCAATGATGGTGGGAAGCTTGAAACGCGAGCAGGTGCACATTCTGCGCCGGCAGGGCGAGCGGACTGTGGTCGAAATGCCCGATGAGCATCCGCAGGGCATGGGTGTGACAGGGCTGCTCAAGAGCGAGCTGTTCGGTCTTTCGTCCACATTGGACATCGAAACGGAACGGCGGCTGTTTCGACGCAACGAGTTGTTCGTCAAGCAGCCGCGCACCGCAGAAGAGGACGCGGAGCTGACGCGTCTTTCGGCAGAACTGGCTGACTTGGGCTTCTCGACGGCCGATTTCCGCGATCCCGACTACGCACTGTTCGTGCGCCGGATGGCGCAGCATCGCAAATTCCGAAAATCCACTTTGACACCAGAGGAACAAGTCGAGCAGAACCGCATCGCCGACGAGATCATCAACGAGATCTTGCGCGAGGAGCCGAGCAAGTGATCTTCATTGACTTGGACAACAAGCTGCCCACCGATGCGGATCTGCCGGCGGCTGTGCGCTGGACGAAAGCTCGCTGGGACGCTTGGCTGACAGAATCAAAACGATTGGTCGGCGAACTTGCCAAGCTCCACGCTGCGGGAAAGACTGAGGAACGCAACGAGTTGATCGACAAGAACAGTAGCCATTGGGGGAAGCTAAAGCCTTGGCTGCTGGCGTTGTCCGGCGGCAAATGCTGGTTCACCGAAGCGCGCGACATTGCATCGCACGTGGATGTCGAACACTTCCGCCCGAAGAAGGCAGCCCGAAACGTCCACGGGCCGGAGCGTGACGGGTATTGGTGGCTGGCATTCGACTACACGAACTTCCGTATTGCAGGGACCGTCCCGAATCGGAAGAAAGGCGTTTGGTTTCCATTGCGTTGGGGCTCGCCCTACTCGTCCTACGCCAAGCGTTGTGAAGGCGACGAGGTTCCGCACTTCCTCGACCCGACGAACGCCCATGACGTGACGCTGTTGGCCTTCGACGAGGAAGGTAAAGCCGTACCTGCGCCCGGAGTTCCGCGGTGGGACTACGTGCGAGTGAAGCGCACGGTGGAGCGGTTGAAGCTTACCGAGCACCACGCTCTGGCCGAGGAGCGTCGGAAGGTCTGGCAAAACACCACCAAGCTGATCAACAAGTACCTGCAGGCCCAAGCTGAAGCGCCCACTTCTGCGGCGGCCCGGGAGCGAATGAAATCCGCGGCCCGTGACATCTTCTGTCTTACCAAGCCCGAAGCTGAGCTTTCAGCTGTAGCGAAATGGTGTATCCGCCTCAGCAACGAGCCACGGTTGCAAAACCTGATTGCTTAAGCTCCATAGAGACCACCATGCCCGCGGGCTTCCACGGGCTACTGACCGTGGTTATGTGGTTTTCTTCATGCCTGCCGCCCGCGCCTCACGCAAAACTTGCGCCGGGATCCGAACAAGTCGACCGTCCCTCACAACAATGAGGTCGGTGTCGGTGCGAATCGCGGTCTCACGAGCGAGCTCGGCCGCGCGACGCATCGCGGTCATGGAGTTGCGCAGATCGGGGTCGTTCGCCTCGCTGATGTCTTTCATGGTCACGGGTTTTCTCCCCAC
>DATLHT010000038.1:0-4693 GCA_035539795.1 Burkholderiaceae bacterium | reverse complement strand
AGGTAGCTCACCGCGCCGTAGCGGAAACCGATCCACAGCCCGCCATCCTTCGTTGCGTAGAGCGTGGACACGCTGGTGGCGGGAAACGCCTGGTCGCCGGGCGGGTCGTAGCGTTCGAACTGCACGCCGTCGAAGCGGTACAGGCCCACCTGCGTGGCCAGCCACAGGTAGCCGTCGGTGGTCTGCGCCAACGCGGTGATCTGGCCCGGCGCGCCTTCGCGCACGGTCCAGGCCGTGTGGTGGAACTGGGCGATCTGGCGCTGCGCATCCAGCGCCAGCGCCCGCGGCGCGAACAGCAGGCACGCGCACACCAGCAGCACACGCCACGCACGCATGCGCACGCGGTGCGGCCTTGCGGCCCGCCCGGTCAGTTTGCCCGCCACGCTGATCAACCTGCCCCCTTCGACACCGCCGACACGATGGAAGAACGCCCGCCTGCCCTCCCCCAGGGTGCCGCGTCCTTATCCGGACACGGCGCGGCGATTCGGTGCGCACTTTACCCGAGGCGCGGGGTGTTCCGCTGCATCGGCGAGGCGCGCGCGTCCCTCAGGGGACGAACTGTTTGTTGCCGTATTCCCATGTCCACGGGACACCGGTTTCGCCCAGCACGAATGCCGTCAGTCGCGGGAACGCGCGTTCGGCTCGCACATCGTTGCCCAGGATCACCACGCAGCGCTTGTGCTGGCGCACGCATACCCAGGTATTGCCGGTGGAATCGTTGTGTCCGCCCTTGTAGAACCCCGCGCCTTGCGGGCCGTCGAACACCACTACGCCCAAGCCGGCAGCGAGATCCTTGCGGCGCTGCGCGGTGGGCAGTTCGTCCTGCAGCGTGGGGACTTGCGAACGGGTGGTGATCGGCAGCTGCGCGGTGGTCATCGCGGCGGCGCTGGCGGTGGACAGGCCTTCGCCGTTGACGAAGGCGGCGGCGAACTTGGCGAGGTCGGCGATGGTGGTATCCATCGACCCCGCGGCGCGCACGCGGCTGCGTTCGTCATGCGGTTCGACGGTGCCGTCCTCGGTCCAGCCATCGGCCAGGTTGGCGGCGAAGTCCGGGCGCCAGATCATGCTGGTGTTCGGCATGCCGAAGCGGTCGAACGCACGGCGCTGCATCTCCTGGCCCAGGTTCAGGCCCAGTCCGCGTTCGATCACGTACTGCAGCAGGATCAGGCCCTCGCCCGAGTAGGCGTAGCGGCTTCCCGGGGTGAAGTGGATGCGCAGTTTCTCGTCCGGTTCGAGGTAGGCGAAGTTGGCGAAGCCGCTGCTGTGGGTCAGCAGGTGGCGCGCGGTAATCGTCTTCCAGCGCGTGTCGCCCGCCAGGTCAGGCCAGGGGCCGTAAGCGTCCTCGGCGGGATAGTCGGTCAGCGGCTTCGGGAAGTACTCGCCGACGGGGCGGTCGAGGTCGAGCGTGCCTTCGTCGACCAGCTGCATGACGGTCCAGGCGAACACGGCCTTGGTCAGCGAGGCGCCGTACATGACGGTATCGGTCTGCAGCGGGTCGCCCTGGGCGTTGCGTCGGCCATAGGCGGCCACATGCACCACCTTGCCGTCGTCGATCACGGCGATGGCCAGGCCGTTGGCCTGGGCGGCGGTCATGGCCTGGGCCACTTCGGCATCGAGGGCGGTACGGCTGGGGATGGGATGCGGCACGGGTTCGGCCGCAGACGCGGCGAACGGCAGCATGGCGAGCAGGCAGACTCCGATCAGTGGACGCATGACCCCTCCTATGTGAGTTGAATCATACGGACCGGGGCGAACGGCTTAAGCGCCAGAGGTCATGGCCCGGCCATTCCGCTACCGGCGATCCCTCTACTCACACATAACCTGGCCCGAGAGGCAAAAAGACGGGCTCTTCTCTCACTAAGGCTGACGCGAGAGGCTAAAAGACTGGCTCTTCTCTCACTAAGCCTGGCGCGAGAAGCTAAAAGACTGGCTCTTCTCTCACTAGGCCTCACGCGAGAGGCAAAAAGACTGGCTCTTCTCTCACTAAGGCTCACGCGAGAGGCAAAAAGACTCGCTCTTCTCTCACTAAGGCTGGCGCGAGAGGCTAAAAGACGTGATGGGCCTCACCGAGCGGTGTTACAGCGACAGGATCCGCATCAGGGCCACCGCCGCCACCGCCGACGCCAGCCAGATCGCCACGCGCTTGATCAGCGCACTGTTCAATCCCCCCTGCCCCGCTTCGCGCGGCTGGTTGAAGCCGACCACCAGCACGTGCATCGGCAGCGCGATGACCAGCAGGAACGCGAACACCCAGTTCAAGGTCTCGTCCCCCAACCGCGGCCAGACCAACGGCATCACGATGCCGGCAAACAGACCGGCGATGGCGGCGGTGACAGGCGTGGGGGTGAGCTTCATGCGGGGCGGTGTCCGGCGGGTGGAAGCCGCAGTCTAGCGGGCGTACTTGGCGCGTGGCGTAGAGATGGGATGGCCAAAGGTCGTAGACCGTAGCCCGGGTAAGCGAAGCGCACCCGGGGAGATGTATCAGAGGTCATCCGGCATCGAGGCCCCGGGTGCGGCCGTTGGCCTTACCCGGGCTACACTGCTACAAGCCACGTGGTCGCTGGCATCGAGCGCTTGGAGGAGCATGACGCGGCCGAACTGCGTGAGGGGGTTGGCCGCCGATCTACGAGACCACGACTAGCGGCTCGCTGACCTGCGTGGCAGTGGTTGTGGCGCCTTGGCTGATCGACTCGATGCCGACCCGGCGCTTCAGCGCGCGCTTCGGACAATCCGTAATTTCGTGGACAGAGGGGAATCCGCCGCGTCGGCTAAAGGACCTTGACCGCAATCGCTACGATGGGGGTTGCGCCAGCGAGAACGAATGGAAGGGCGTATTCGGTAAAGTGCGGCGTATGTATTCCTATACGAAGCCATGCCCTGAACTTCCAGAACAACGCCATGAACGGTGAAATTGGCGTAATCGATTCGGTCACCAGCCCTCCCCCCGCTCCTGGTTTGTAAGACTGAACCTCTATCTGCCAACCGCGAATCCATCGTGAGCGCTGGAGAGACGGACTATTGTTCTGAGTTCCGGGAAGCTTTCGAGCATAAGCGTAGCTGGAAGCGTACTGCCCAACTTGCTCGTATATTGCAGATGAAAGATGCGGACGCTCTTTCCGCCAGAACTGGTAGTAGCGCAACAAGAAGTACGCCCATAGAACCCACATGCTGATCGCGAGCACGCGGACGTCCCCAACTACTAGATCGGTCCCTAATACGCCGACCTTCGCTACCTTCACCTTGGCGAGATCGAAGATGATCAGCAGGCAGCTCATAGCCACCAGATTGCGCCGCTGTCGAAGGATGTCGCCCTCTTCCATTCCTACCTCAAGCCCAAGAAGAAATCGTGCGCAACAATCTGATCGCATACCCTCCCATGACGATAAGCCAACTGGCCGCCAGTGGTACGACTATGGCAATCATTGCCGGGTGCCACATCCGACGGAGCTTGGGCAGGAATTGGGCCAATTCATCGATAGCCCCCTGCCCGGCCTGAAACCACTCTGCGCTTGCCTTGGTCCGATCCAACTTCGCGTCCCGTGCAAAAACTTCAAGACGAGCCGCTTGTTTCATTGCGATGCTTTGACGAAAGAAGAAGGCGAATATTTCCCAGGCGGTGTAGAACAGAAGCGAGACTCCCGTCAACAAGCCGGCGAGGGCCCAGAAGCCGGGACTCATCAAGTCTTTGGCCGAATCCCAAAGAAAAAAGAAGCCAGCGTAGGCAACCACCACCAAGCCCTGCACATAGCCGTGTGCGAAGCCCATCATCTGGGCATTCAGCTCCTTCTGCATTTCAAACTGACGCTCGTCCATGTCACCTCCGCCCAATGGCGCGCACGCTACTCACATCACTAAACAACCGCGCTGAAAAAGGAAGCCAGTTCGCAATCAGTCGTCGCCCACGCGCCATCGCGCGATCTCTCATGAACTACTTTCTAGGGCGGAACTGAACCACGTTCTCTGAACTTGGTGGATTGAGGGCCTCTGGATCAACCTCAAGCCCTGAAGCTACAAAACTAGAGGGTAGCCGAAACTCCTCGGCCAACTGATCCAAACGAAGATTCTCTCGACTTCCAAGGTATTCAGCAGTTCGATTAAATAGACGCGCGAGTTCGCGCGGCTTGTCATCACCCGGCTCCGCCTTAGACCACTGCCTCTGGCGGAGCTGAATGTTCAGATACTTGACCTGCTCGCGGTCCAGGATGCCGAGCGTATCAAGACGTCGAATGATCGCCGCTACGGAGACACCCCACTTCTCTTTCAATAGCAGCAGAGCGTCCAGTGAAGTGCTGTAAACATCCTTCAGGAATGACTCCGCGGGCAACAGTAACGCACCAGCAAACCGCCAAGCCTGGCTCTCTACCAACTTGAATGTCTCGAAGTCCATCTCGACACCGTCCCCAACGGCACCATGGAGTACGAGATGCCCGAACTCATGCGCCACATTCATCCGGCTGCGGGCGTAGGATGCCTCTGACGAAACCACGATGAATGGTCTCTCGCCATAGTAAGCAGACAATCCATCCATGCCTTCGGGCAAGGGGTAATTGACTACTACTACAGATAGGTTCTCCACCATTAGCGTCACATCGGAGATTGGACCAAGCCCAAGCCCCAGTGTTTTGCGAGTTCGATTGGCAATCTGCTCAATTTCCTCGCCATCAAGTGAAAGGACGTCGACGTCATGGTCAAT
>DATLHT010000037.1:0-7758 GCA_035539795.1 Burkholderiaceae bacterium | reverse complement strand
GGTATGGCGCGACTGGATGGTGACGCGCGTGGCGCCGACCGGCGCCTCCAGCTGCAGCACGCCGATCGACCGGAACCTGGCCCTCGGCAAGAAACTCGGCGTGAGCGGCACGCCTGCCATCTTCTTCACCGACGGCACGCGCGTGCCCGGCGCGGCGGACGCCGCCACGCTCGAACGCAAGTTCGCCTCGATCAAGAAGTAAGCGCAGAGGTTGGCGGAGAGATCGGCGGACCATCGCCCGACCTCGGCCCGGCAACAGCGGAACAGCGGGGCGGGAGCGCTACAATACGCGCATGACGCCCATCCGCTACACCATCGATCCGAGCCATCCCGAAGCGCATCTCTTCACGGTGACGCTCACCGTGGCCGCGCCGGATCCGGCCGGCCAGCGCTTTACCTTGCCTGCGTGGATTCCCGGCAGCTACATGATCCGCGAGTTCGCGCGGCATATCGTCTCGATCCGCGCCTCGGCAGACGGTAAGGCGGTGCGGCTGCGCAAGCTCGACAAGCACACCTGGCAGGCGGCGCGCTGCAGCGGACCGCTGACGCTGACGTACGACGTCTATGCGTGGGACCTGTCGGTGCGCGCGGCGCATCTCGATGCCACGCACGGCTTCTTCAACGGCACCTCGGTGTTTCTCTGCGTCGAAGGGCAGGAACATATACCGTGTCGCGTCGAGATCCGCCGGCCTGATGGTGCGCGCTATCGCAGCTGGCGGGTCGCCACGGCCTTGCGCGAAGCCCCGGGCCGGGGTGGGGCCAAACGCTACGGCTTTGGCGTGTATGAAGCGCGCGACTATGATGAGCTGATCGATCATCCGGTGGAGATGGGCGACTTCGCGCTCGCTTCGTTCGAGGCCGGTGGCGCGCAGCACGACGTGGTGTTCACGGGCATCGTTCCCAATCTCGACCTGGAACGCATCTGCCGCGATCTCCGGCAGATCTGCGAGACGCAGATGCGCCTGTTCGATCCGCGTCATGGCAAGGCGCCGTTCCTCGATATGTCGGAGCGCTACGTTTTCATGACCATGGTGACCACCGATGGTTACGGTGGTCTCGAGCATCGCGCCAGTACGGCGCTGATCTGCGCGCGCGGCGACCTGCCGGTGACCGGCAAGCCGGAGACGACGGACGGCTATCGTACCTTCCTCGGCTTATGCAGCCACGAGTATTTCCACACCTGGAACGTCAAGCGCATCAAGCCTGCAGCGTTCGTGCCATACGCGCTTGCCGCCGAGACGTATACACCACTACTGTGGCTGTTCGAAGGCTTCACCAGCTACTACGATGACCTGACATTGGTGCGCAGCGGCCTGATCACGCCGGAACAATACCTCGGCCTGCTGGCCAAGACCTGGAACGGTGTGCTGCGCGGTAACGGCCGCCGCCGTCAGAGTGTGGCCGAGAGTTCGTTCGATGCGTGGACCAAGTATTACCGCCAGGACGAGAACGCGCCGAACGCGATTGTCAGCTACTACGCCAAGGGCGCGTTGGTCGCGCTCGTGCTGGATTTGACGATTCGCAGCAAGACCGCGGGTAGGCGTTCGCTCGATGATGTCATGCGCGCCTTGTGGAAGCGCTATGGACAGGATTTCTATGTGCAGGGAGCGCAGCAGCGCGGCGTCACGCTCGACGACATTCTGGCATTGTTCGACGAGATCAGCGGGCTGTCGCTCGGGCGGCTGATCCGCAGCCTGACCGAGGGGACGGGCGAGGTGCCGCTCGCGCCGCTGCTCAAGACCTTCGGTGTGCGGACTGCAGACGTGCCGGCCGCCTTTGCGCCGCTGGGTGCCAAGGTCAGTGCCGAGGGACCACTGCTGCGCGTGCGCCAAGTCCTGGATGGCAGTCCGGCCCAGCGCGCCGGACTCGCGGCCGACGATATCCTGGTGGCGCTTGATGGCCTGCGCATTGTTGGCGACCAGCTCGACCGCATGCTGGTGCGTTACCGGCCCGGCGATCTCGTCGAGATCCACTATTTCCGGCGCGACGTGCTCGGCGTGGCGGAGGTGCTGCTGCGGCCCGATCACAACACGGCCTACCGGCTCGCGCTTGCACCTGGCCGGCATGCGCTGCGCCAGCACTGGCTCGGCGCCTGACCGGAACCATGCAATACGCGCACGACGTCCGGTCGTTCGTCTTTAGCCACTATGCCTATCGCGGCGTGCGTACTGCCGCCGGCGTGATCGGCCTCGCCATGCTGGCCATGAACTTCACCGACATGCGCACTGCCATGGTCGTGTCCATCGGTGCACTGTGCACCGCGCAGATGGACCTGCCCAGCCCGTTGCGGCACAAGTTCAACGAGATGCTGGCCAGCACCTTGCTGTGTACGGCCGTGACACTGGTAGTATCGCTCGCGTCCGGGATTCCCTGGCTGCTGCCGATCCTGCTGGTGGCCATCAGTTTCTTCTCCGGCATGCTCACGGTCTACGGCAACAAAACCATGCCGCTGCAGTTCGCCATGCTGTTCATCATGGCGTTGACGCTGATGGGCGACTTTGCCTTCCGCAACGCCCTCACGCACGCACTGCTGTTTGCCACCGGTGGTTTCCTGTATATGGCCTATGCGCTGGCAGTCAGCTGGATGCTGCGCCGGCGGACCAAGGAACAGGTCCTGGCCGAATGCCTGTTCGAGCAGGCCCAGTATCTGGAGATCAAAGCTGGCTTCTATGACATATCGATCGATTTCGACACCCAGTTCAATCAGCTGGTGCGCCAGCAGATCGTGCTCGCGGAACGCCAGCAGATGGCGCGCGACCTCGTCCTGCGCGACGTCCGCACCGCCGAGGATCGGCGCCTGCTGCAGATCCATCTGCGCATGCTCGATGTCTACGAATACATTCTCTCGACCAACACCGATTACCAGACGCTGCGCAAGGAGTTCGCCGGCACCGACATTCTCGATTTCCTCGGCCGCATGGTGCGTCGGCTGCAGGAAGACATGGAGGATGTTGCCTACGCAGTGACGCGCAACCGAGCGTCCTATGCGCTCACCGATTATGCCGCGGACATCCGTGCCATCGAAGCTGAATTGAGCGAGCTGGGCCATAGTCCGCATGGCATCTCGCAAACAGCGATGACTGCATTGTCCGACACCTTCGAGATGATCCGTGGTGCGGTCGTGCTGATCAGCCAGCTGCATGCTGCAACACGCGCCGAGGCGGATCCAGGCGCTGGGATGTCGATCAGCGAGATGACGGCCTTCGTGACGCGCCAGAAGTATGAATGGCGACTAATCGTGCAGAACCTCACCTGGCGCTCACCGGTGTTCCGCTTTGCCGTGCGGATCGCGCTGGCCGTGGCAGCCGGGTTGGTGGTGATCGATCATCTACCGTATGCGGCGCATGGCTACTGGATTCTCGTCACCATCGTGGTGATTCTCAAGCCGACCTTCAGCATGACCAAGCAACGCTGGGTCGATCGGGTGGTCGGTACTGTAGTGGGGTGCGTTGCCGCCGTCCTGATCCTCCGCTTCATCCATGATCCGCGCATCCTGCTGGTGCTGCTGTTCATTTCGATGGCGGCCGGCGTGGCGTTCGTCACCATCAAGTACCGCTACACGGTGATGGCGACCTGTATCCAGATCCTGTTGCAGTTCAATCTGCTGATGCCAGACAGCAAGGCGCTGGTCAGCGAGCGCATCATCGATACGATTGCTGGCGCGCTGATCGCCAGCATCTTCAGCTTTGTGCTGCCCAACTGGGAATACCGCAACCTGCCGCGACTGGTCGAGAACGTGCTCGACACCAACCGGCGCTACATCCGGGCCACGCGCGACCTGCTGCTGGGGGTGTCACCCAGTGATTTTCTCTACCGCATCCACCGCAAGCAGTTCATGGACAGCCTGTCGGCGCTGATCTCGGCGTTCGGTCGCATGCTCGACGAGCCCAAGGGGCGGCAGCGCGCGGTGGATAACCTGAACCGTTTCATTGTGCAGAACTATCTCGTGGCAGCCCACGTGGCGGCGGTGCGCATCCTGCTGTTGCAGCGCATTCACCAACTCGATCCGGTCGCGGCGCGTCAGGGTGTGGAAACGGCGACCAATGCCGCCTATGACAGCCTGTGCCTCGCCAGCGAACGGCTGCGCGAAGGCAATGTGCCCGAGCAGACCGGGGTCGGTGTACAGGTGGAGCAGCGCATCGACACGCGCGAACATGTGGCGGACTCCGCCGACCGCGCGGCGGTGTTGGGTTTGCCGGAAGCGGTAGCGGACGAGGCGGCGCATCCCGACGCGGCACATCTGCTCGACCGCCGTCTGCGGGCGCTCCGTGCCGATGCGGCCAAGATCGCGCTGCGCACGGGCGGGATCGGCCGCGCCATGCGCAAGCGGGACGACTGAGATCCGTCCGGCATCAGCGCGTGGCGTCAGCCTGTCGCGAGCCAGTCGATAGGGGATTCGCCATGCTGGGCCAGCCACGCATTGGCCTGCGCAAAATGCCCGCAGCCGAGAAAGCCGCGATGGGCGGATAGCGGCGACGGGTGTGGCGCCTGCAGGATCAGGTGAGCTCCGGTGAGCAGCGGGCCCTTGGCCTGCGCATGGCTGCCCCACAGCAGAAAGACCAGATGCTCACGACGCTGCGCCAGGGCATGCAGCAGATGGTCGATCACCGCTTCCCATCCTTTTTTCGCATGGCTGGCAGCCTGCCCCTGTTCCACGGTCAGCACCGTATTCAACAACAGCACGCCCTGCCGGGCCCAGCCTTCGAGATTGCCGCTGCGCGGCGCGGGCTGGCCCGTTTCGGCGCTGATTTCCTTGTAGATATTGCGTAGGCTCGGGGGAATGCGCACCCCGCGCGGCACCGAGAATGCAAGGCCGTGGGCCTGCGGCACGGCTTTGCCATCGACCTGTTCCACGCCGTGGTAGGGGTCCTGGCCCAGGATCACCACGCGCACGCTGTCGAGCGGCGTGAGGTGCAGTGCATGGAACACGTCGTGCGGGAACACCGGCTTGCCGGTTGCGCGGGCATGGTCGACAAACTGCGTGAGACGTTGCCAGTTGGCGGTCTCCCAGACCGGTTCGAGCAGGGCATGCCAATCACGTGGCAGCCGTGCCACTTGTGCGGCAAGCGGCTCGTCGAGCGTGGCCGACGGCGAGGGGGCATCGAACAGCGAACCTTGGGTCATGAGCGCTGGTGTTCCAGATAGAGTTGATAGCCGCGCTCGGCCTTGCTGGCGTCGCTGGGCACAAATGGGCCCACGGCATCCAGGCGGGCGGCCAGGGCGCGCAGGCCTGCTACGGCAACTGCCGTGGGATCGGCATCGAGGCCGCCGTGCGCACCCAGCCATTCAAGTTCCAGTTCGCGGATAGGCTGCGATGCGCCGTCTGCGCAGTCCTCCAGCGTAACCGCGCCATCGTCGAAGGCAATCTCGACCGTACCGCCTGGCACGGTGACCCGCCAGGTATGCCGGATGAAATCGGTGCGGAAGATGGGGGCCGGGGAGGCGGTGAGTGACTGCAGGATCGCGCGGGCCTCCACCGGAAAGTTCTCGGGTTCGAGGGCTGCGGCGGCAATGCTGCATTCCCATTCGTTCCGCACGGCCAGGCCGCCGATGCTCCGGCCTGCCGTTTTCAGGGTTTGCACCCAGCGGACCTTGCCGTCCCGTGTCACTTCGCGCAGCCTGAGCGCCGTGCGCTGCCGGTGCAGTGCCAGATCGGGCGTATCGAGATAGATATTGCGCAGCGTCTGCTGCACCGCCGGACCGGCTTCATGTTCGAGCCAAGCCAGCAACGGCGCGACCTGTTCGGTGGCCACCGCCAGCTTCAGCTCGATTTCGGCACTCATGCGCGGAACAGGCGGGCCAGTTCGGTACCCGGATCGTCGGCGCGCATGAAGGCTTCGCCAACGAGGAAGGCATTGACGCCCGCGCCGCGCATCTTCGCCACGTCGGCCGGCGTATGGATGCCGGATTCGGTGACCACGATGCGATCCTGCGGAATCGCGCCGAGGAAACCCAGGGTGGTGTCGAGCGAGGTCTCGAAGGTGCGCAGGTTGCGGTTGTTGACGCCGAGCAGCGGTGTCTTGAGGCGCAGCGCGGCATCGAGCTCCTGGCCGTCGTGGATTTCCACGAGCACATCCATGCCGAGTTCCAACGCGCAGGCTTCCATCTCTGCCATGAGACCGTGATCCAGTGCGGCGACGATCAGCAGGATCGCATCGGCGCCCCAGCAGCGTGCTTCGTAGACCTGGTACAGGCCGACCAGGAAATCCTTGCGCAGCGCCGGCAGCACGCACGCGGCGCGGGCCGCCTGCAGGTAATCGGGATGGCCCTGGAAGAACGGCTGGTCGGTCAGTACCGAAAGGCAGGCCGCGCCGTGCTCGGCATAGCTGGCTGCGATCTCCGCGGGGCGGAAATCGGCGCGCAGCAGGCCTTTCGATGGCGAGGCTTTCTTGATTTCGGCGATGACAGCCGCGTCGCCGCGCCCGATGCGGTCACGCATGGCGTTGGCGAAGCCGCGCGGACCGAGGATCGCATCGCTGCGGCTGGTCTCGGCGTCGGCACGCAGGCTCGCCAGGCTGCGCTGCTTCTGCGCGGCAGCCACTTCGTCGCGTTTGACGCTCAGGATCTTTTCGAGGATATCGGACATGGTGGTCAGCCCTGCAAGCGTTGGGTGGCCTGGACGAACTGCTCCAGCTTGGCACGCGCCGCGCCGCTGGCGATGGCCTCGCGTGCACGGGCGATGCCGCTCTCGATGGAGTTGGCAATGCCGGCCGTGTAGAGCGCCGTGCCGGCGTTCAGGCACACGATTTCGCGCGGCGTGCCCGGCACGTTGTCGAGTGCCTGGAAGACCATGGCTTTCGATTCTTCCACATCGTTGACAAGCAGGCTGCGGTTGGAAATCATCTGCAGGCCGAAATCCTCCGGATGGATCTCGTACTCGCGGATCTTGCCGTCGCGCAGTTCGCCGACCATGGTTGCTGCGCCCATCGACACTTCATCCATGCCGTCCTTGCCATACACCACCGTGGCGCGCGTGGCGCCCAGTCGTTGCAGCACGCGCACCTGGATGCCGACGAGGTCCGGGTGGAACACGCCCATCAGGATGTTCGGCGCGCCGGCCGGGTTGGTCAGAGGGCCGAGGATATTGAAGATGGTACGCACGCCCATCTCGCGGCGCACGGGCGCCACGTTCTTCATGGCCGGGTGATGATTCGGGGCGAACATGAAGCCGACGCCGGTTTCAGCGATGCAGGTCGCGACCTGCTCCGGCGTGAGCGTCAGGCTTGCGCCGAGCGCTTCGATCAGATCGGCACTGCCCGATTTGGAACTGACGCTGCGACCGCCATGCTTGGCGACCTTGCCGCCCGCTGCGGCGACGACGAAGATCGAGGCGGTGGAGATATTGAAAGTGTGCGAGCCGTCGCCGCCGGTGCCGACCACGTCGATGAAGTTCGAGTTATCGGCCACCTCGACCTTGGTCGCGAACTCGCGCATGACTTGCGCGGCGGCGGTGATCTCGCCGATGGTTTCCTTCTTCACGCGCAGGCCGGTGATGATGGCGGCCGTCATGGTGGGCGACAGCTCGCCCTGCATGATCATGCGCATCAGGTGCAACATTTCGTCGTGAAAGATCTCGCGGTGTTCGATGGTGCGCTGGAGGGCTTCTTGCGGGGTGATGGGCATGGGGGCCGTCCGGGATGGCGTGCAGGTTGTTTGCGATTGGCGCTTGACGACAAGTGCGTGGAGGCTCGGCTGTTGTCCTTCGATACCTCAGGACGAACGGAGAGGTTTTCGTGTTTCCGGGTGGGACTCCTGCTC
>DATLHT010000036.1:0-3229 GCA_035539795.1 Burkholderiaceae bacterium | reverse complement strand
GAATCAACGATTGCGTCAGCGTTTTCACCGGAACGGAGTCCACGGTCGATGCGCCGGCGCTTCAACAGGTCTACAGGGATTTCCCGTTTCGTCAACAGCGGCTCATGGTTTTTCTTCCTGATGAACGGTATTCGAGTTCATTGATCGTGGACGAACGATGGCTTCAGAAGCCACCGCAGAAAGAAAAACTGCACATCTACAGGCGGGCTTGTCTCGGCCAAATGGTCCGAGGCCCCAGATGCGAACCGCTCAGCAGGATTCAATTTGTTCCTCGTGCCTGAAGCACGGATGAGTTATCGAGCTCACCTGCTGCCGGTCTGACCTGTGGTGGTTATCTGCTATCGCACGTCCAACTCAGAGAATCAATTCATACCGGTTTCGGTTTTTGCCGCGCCGAGGGTATCGGGGGCACATGGTCGGCGTCGAACGCACCGTCGCGCGTGAGCACCGCCCACAGGATGCGTGCGTTCTTGTTGGCCAGCGCCACCACGGCTTCTTGCCAGCCGACACGTTCCTTCAATTGCAGCAGCCACAGACTGATGCGATCGCTGCGTTTGGCCGCACTCACCACGGCCGACTTGGCGCCCTGGATCAGCAAGGTGCGCAGGTAGTCGTCGCCACGTGTGGTGACGCCCCCGAGCCTGTCGGCCGAAAAACAAGTGGAGTAGCGAACACGATGCTCCTAGGCCCGCTGGCCGGAATCAAGATGAATTGGCCGGACGCTTACTCTCGATCTTCAGGGCGGCCAGCACATCGGCATGGCGTGGGGCAATGGCGGAGAAGCGCAGGCGCTGGCGCATCACGCGGTACAGGATCAACGCAAGGAAACAGATACCCGCGTGCGCCCGGATCCGCTCGGGCAGACGGTGGAACACCAGCGCGATCCCGATCTCGGACTTGAGCACCCGGAGCCCGTGCTCGATGTCGTAAGTGTGTCGCCCATGGTCGATTGCTTCGGTGGCGTGGTTGTCAGCTGGACCATCAGGCTGCGCCCGGATGCCGAGCTGGTCAACACAATACTGGACGCGCCCATCCAGCCCGTCGCAACAAGCAAGGAGCGGCCGGTTGCGCACTCGGATCGCGGCGCCCGCTGCCGGTGGCCCGGATGGCTGTCATGGATCGCGGACGCGAGGCTTGTTCGCTTGAAGTCTCGCACGGGCGAGCCTGCGGCCGTTTGCCCGATAGGGGCAACAGCATCCTTCGTTGTCACGCAATCTGAACCAATCAAGCGCTCCTATGTGCGCCGTCTTCGCGGCGACTCATTCTTCGTAAGGATCTGCGAACAACAAATGCGAAGAATGCGTATTTGCGATAATTTCATACAAAAGATGTCGTGTTGTCTTACACGTCTTCGGCGAGTGGTGTGTCGTGAGGAGATGTGTCATTGAAACACTTGATGTTTTTTCCGGTGGCATAGCGGTTGCGAATGTGTAACTACTTGCAACAGGAGTTCCACATGAAAGTCCAAATACCCTTTGTCGCCTGCGCCGCACTTCTCATTTCATCTGCCGCTGCCGTTGCCGGGCCGGTTCCGTCCGGCGCTTCCGGGACGCTTGATCCGAGCAATCCTTGCAACGTCTCAAACTGGAAAATCACCGGTGCCACCCCGACGTCCATGTACTCCGGCGGCCCTGTTCCGTCTGTCGGAACGCCCATTGCCGCCACGAGTTGCGCGGGCGTGTTCACGGGCAACGATGGCCCAGCGCTGAACCCGTCTCCCAACCTGGGCTATCTCAATGACGGGTTGCTCAACGGCCAGTACGGTTTGCTGAGCCCCACCCAGTTCATTCAATCCAGCCAACTGCTGCCGCTGCGAAACCCAGGGGCCGCCGTCGATCCGGGCTGGATCATGCTGGGCCAACTCAATGGCAATGCTGGGCAGCTCAGCTATTCGTCGGTCACGCCCCAGGGCGGTACGCCGTTCTCCCTGGGCAACGTGTTGAAGTACACGCAGACGCAGAACTCCAACGTCGGCGGCACATGGACGCTGGAAGTCAACAAGGACATCATCGCGATCTTTGAAGAGAACGATCTGTTCTCACGGAGCAACTTCGATCACCTGGCGTTTTCGGTGAAGTCGAGCACCAGCTGGGCCGTATACGACTTCGACTTCACGAAGATGAACGGCGCTTTCGACCTGGGCGTTCCCTACACGATCACCGGGACGTGGACCATGGACACCGACTTCGAAAACAAGAAGGGCAACGACCAGGACATCTCGCACATCAGCGTCTGGGCGCGTGATCCGATCACGGTGGCCGAAGTTCCCGAGCCGGCTTCGCTGGCGTTGGTCGGCCTGGGGCTGGTTGGCCTCGCTGCTGCGCGGCGCCGCAAACAAGCCTGATCGGCCTCCTTGCTGTCACGCGACCCCGGCTTCGGCCGGGTTTTTCGTTGTCGGCGCTCTTCGAATGACGAAGAGCAGGCGGAAGAGGCACGGTGTTCACCTGGCGTCGCGCGCTGCCTGGGCGCTTGCTCGGCAATGGCAATTCTTGCGCCAACCACTTGAGGGCTGATCTGCAGGGAAAATGGCGACCGCATTTTCTGTGTTCCCCTGCCTCCGAATTCCGATGGTTGAGAAAAATCAAGCGCTCCACATCAGCGTCGCCCCGATGCTCGATTGGACTGACGAAAGTTAAAGAACGCTTTGAAATCAAAGCGCTTTTGTTTTTCTGGCTCAGCCGTGTTGCACTAATGTTGCACTGTCCCCCTCAACATCTGCTCCAGCTCCTTCTTCGCGGCCGCCTGGCGTTGGTCGATGTAGCCGGCCAGGTCGTTGAGGTGAACGCCTCGGGCGGCCTTCTGTGAGCTGCTCTCAATGCGCGTCAGCGGGAGCTTGATGTCGCCCGTGGCCACCTTGCGCAGGAAGTTCGGAACCGTGAGGTGAGGGAAGTAGTCGCGCACGACGGCGTCGACCGGGATCACGGCCTGTGCGTTGTACTGCGCCATGAGCAGGAACGCGGTGTTCATCGTTGACCTCCTGCGAAATGTGTGTGGGCGAAGCACTGGTCACGCATGGGTGCCTCGCTGGTGCACGCTGGTAGCTGGTACATACTTCGCGCTGAGCACGGAGGAAGCCCAATGCACAAAGGTGTGATCGCTGTCATGTTTCGGCCCGATGCGCCGATCGATGGGTTCATCCATCTGACTCAGTTGAGCTCGATGGGGCAAGCCGGTGATGTCCGGTACATGGACTGCGATGCGGTCGAGGAAACGAGCTTCGGCTTCCTTC
>DATLHT010000035.1:0-3734 GCA_035539795.1 Burkholderiaceae bacterium | reverse complement strand
GGTGACGCCTGTCAGTTCCATAACGTGCGGCAAATTGTGGTCTGCACCCGCGACAGCGCGCGCCAGACGGATCTCAGGGCTGCCAGTCGGACAACAGCTGGTGGACTGCTTCCGGGGTCGGCAGGGTATTGAGTGCTTCGCGGATGTCGCGGTCCGACAGCAACTGGGCGATTTCCGACAGAATCTCGAGATGCTGCTGCGTGGCCTGCTCGGGCACCAGCAGGAAGATCAGCAAGGCGACCGGCTTGCCGTCGGGCGATTCGAACGGGATCGGTTCCGCCAGCCGCATGAAGGCTGCGAGTGGCTGCTTGAGCCCCTTGATGCGGCCATGCGGAATCGCCACGCCAGCGCCCAGTCCGGTCGAACCCAGCGATTCGCGGGCGAAGAGGTTATCCGTCACGGTTGCCCGTGCCAGGCCATGGTTGTTTTCGAACAGCAGTCCTGCCTGCTCGAATACGCGCTTCTTGCTGGTGACGCTGATATCCAGCGCAATGTTGCCCGGGGGCAGCAGTTTGGCCAAACGATTCATGAAGGACAGTGGAACAGTAGTGAGCTTCGCCGTGGCAGGATGACCGCCTGACCGGACATTATAGACGAGCCCGGGCGCAGGATTGTGCGTCGCAGCAGCGGGGCGGCGCGGGGACCAGGATACCCGGAGAACAATGCCCTGCTTGCGCATGGGAAGAGCATACACTGCTGGCGCCGTTGTGTACCTGTTGTGTTCCTTCAGGCACAAAAAAAGCCGCACATCGTGCGGCTTGTGTTGGTTGCGCGGAACGCTTAGAGCCGGGCTTCATCCGGTGCGGCCTGGTACTTCAGCGCCACACGGTCGTGATTCTGCACCTTGTCCTTGTGTTTGATCACCTGCCGGTCGAGCTTGTCGACCAATGCGTCGATGGCTGCATACAGGTCTTCGTGATGCGATTCGACGAAGATGTCCTTGCCTTTCAGATGCAGGTTGATTTCCGCACGTTGTCGCTTATCTTTTTCGGTCTGATTATCCACCGTCAGCAGTACGCTCACCCCAATGACCTGATCGAAATGCCTGATGACCCGCTCCAGCTTGGTTTCCACGTACTCCCGCAGAGGCTGGGTGATTTCGAGGTGGTGTCCACTGAGTTTGAAATTCATAGCGACTCTCCTTTCACAGACATTGCATCCAGGACGATGCGAGTACTACAGGGATTTGCGAAGGTTGACTGCCGGGATTCTGAGGGCCTCGCGGTACTTTGCAACAGTACGGCGCGCCACCACGAACCCTTGCTCGCCGAGTAATTCGGCTATCCGGCTGTCGGACAGGGGGGTTTTGGGGTCTTCAGCTCCTATCAGTTGCTTGATGAGCGCGCGGATCGCGGTAGAGGACGCCGCGCCGCCGGTCTCGGTCGACACATGGCTGCCGAAGAAATACTTCAGCTCGAAGGTTCCCATCGGGGTGGCCATGTATTTGTTGGTGGTGACACGAGAGATAGTCGACTCGTGTAAACCCAGTGTATCGGCTATCTCGCGCAAAACCAAGGGGCGCATCGCAATTTCGCCGTGCGTGAAAAAATTCTTCTGCCGGTCCACGATGGCTTGCGATACTCGCAGGATGGTATCGAAGCGCTGCTGGATATTCTTGATCAGCCAGCGCGCCTCCTGCAGTTTCTGCTGCAGGCTCGCGGCCCCGCTGTCGCCCTTGCTGTTGCGCAGGATCTGCGCGTACATGTCGTTGATGCGCAGGCGCGGCATCACCTCGGCATTGAGCTGCGCCACCCAGCCGGCAGGTGTCTTGCGGACCACTACGTCAGGCACCACATAGTCGGCATCGGGGCGACTGAAGGCAAAGCCGGGAAACGGCGTCAGCGAGCGGATCAGTGTGTGCGCTTCCTTCAACTCCGCGTCATTTACCTGCAGGGCTTTTTTCAGGCGCGTATAGTCGCGCGTTGCCAGCAGTTCGAGATGTTCAGCCACAATGGCCTGAGCCAGTGCCTTGGCGGGGTGCTCGATACGCCGCAGCTGCAGGCCCAGGCATTCGGAGGCGTTCCGCGCACCTACCCCGGGCGGATCAAAGCTCTGCAGCATGCTGAGTGCAGATTGAACCTCATCAGCCTCCACTTCGAGTTCCTCGGGCAGTTCTTCAAGAACTTCGTCGATGGAGTCGGACAGGTATCCATCGTCGTCGAGCGACTCGATCAGGAAGATCAGCAGACCCTTGTCGCGCATCGACAGCTTCAGCGGTGCCAACTGATCCATCAGGTGATCGCGCAGTGTCGGGCCGCCGCATCCGAGCTGCATGGGGGCGCGGTCGTCCTCATCCGCCTGGGGGCGGCGCGCGAAATCGTCGAGGCTCCAGTCACTACCGTAGTCACCGGCACTGTCATCCATGTCCGTACTGGGCGTCTCGCTTGCGCCATCACCTGCGGTGGTGCTGCGTTCCTCGCCGTTGGCCGGGGAGGGAGCAGAGGGGCTGTCGGCCGGCGTGCCCTGGACGCTCATCGAACCATCGGCGCCGATCCGGACCGGACTATCCAGCCAATCGTTTTCACGCTCCAGCAGCGGATTTTCGGTCAGAGCCTGTTCGACTTCCTGCTGCAGTTCGAGCGTGGAAAGCTGCAATAGCCGAATGGACTGCTGCAGCTGGGGCGTCAGTGCGAGATGCTGGGACAGACGAAGTTGGAGGGACGGTTTCATTCGACCTATTGTAAGTCGAACCTTCGCACGATGGAACGATAGTTGCTAGGAGATCGTGGCCGAATCGATGCAAAAGGGCAAACTGCCCGGCAAATGGCTCTGGGCGGCCTCGGCCATGAGATGCACAGCGCGCATGCGGGGCAGCGATCGTCCCGTGGGTGTCGGGTCCTGCCGGTACTTACATGCGGAAATTTTCGCCGAGGTAGACCTTGCGCACCGCGTCATTCGCGATGATGTCCTTGGGCTGGCCGGCAGCCAGCACGGTGCCCTCGCTGATGATGTAGGCGTGATCGCAGATACCGAGTGTTTCGCGCACGTTGTGGTCGGTGATCAGCACGCCGATATTGCGCGCCTTGAGGAAGGCCACGATGCGCTGGATTTCACCGACGGCGATCGGGTCTACGCCCGCGAACGGCTCGTCGAGCAGGATGAAGCGCGGTGATGAGGCCAACGCCCGGGCGATTTCCACGCGGCGACGTTCACCACCGGACAGCGAAAGTGCCGGGTTATCCCGCAGGTGGGTGATCTGCAGGTCGTCGAGCAGTGTCTCGAGGCGCTGCTTGATGGCTTCTTTCGACAGCGGCTTACCATTCTCGGTCTGCAGCTCCAGCACCGCCTGGATATTCTCCTGCACGTTCAGCTTGCGGAATACCGAGGCTTCCTGGGGCAGGTACGACAGGCCCATGCGGGCGCGTTGGTGAATCGGGAGGGTGCTGATCGGCGCACCGTCCAGCACGATCTCGCCCTCGTCAAGCGCCACCAGGCCGACGATCATGTAGAACGAAGTCGTCTTGCCGGCGCCGTTCGGCCCCAGCAGGCCGACCACTTCGCCGCTCTTCACATCCAGCGACACATCGCGCACCACCGTGCGGGTGCCATAGCGCTTCTGCAGATGCCGGACTTCCAGCGTGCTGGAAGCAGGAGTGGCGGTGGACGTGGGTCGGGCGGTATCTGTCGTCATGCGTGCTTGATGTCGGAGCCGGAACGTAAGCGGCGGTTAGCGGGGCTGGGCCGGCGGTGGGGCGGGCTGCAGGGTTACACCTGGCGCCGGATTCGACGCCGGT
>DATLHT010000034.1:0-2657 GCA_035539795.1 Burkholderiaceae bacterium | reverse complement strand
CAGCAATGCACGTTCCGGTGATTCGAGATCCTTGAGGCCGTGATCGCCGTCGTAGAACTCTGCATCTTCAGAACTTACATCGCTATCCGGCGGCCGGCGGCCGCGTGAAACCAGATAGTTCTTCGCCGTGTTAATGGCGATGCGGTACAGCCACGTATAAAACGCACTGTCGCCGCGGAAATTTCCAAGCGCTCGATACGCCTTGATAAAGGCTTCTTGTGCGACGTCCTGGGCTTCATGGGTGTCGTGCACAAAACGCACGATCAACCCGAGAATTTTGTGCTGATACTTCAGCACCAGCAGATCGAAAGCTCGCTTGTCGCCACGCTGAACGCGTTCGACCAGCTGCTGATCCTCTTCCTGGGTTAGCATGAACACTCCTCGATAAACTCGAAGGAGGCTTGCATGACCAAACGACCGGACTTGCAAACATAGACTCGGGCTTTTCGCAAAAGTTCTCCCCCTCCAAGCAAGTTTCCTGCGGGCTCTGATTTGGCACGCACGAAAAACGCAGCGCGGGATGAACCGGCTGCGCGAATAATCTTGTCATCGGCTCGCCGGCAAGAACCCAATCGCAGGTTCCGCATTGAAGCCGACACTGTCCCTTGTTTCGGGCAACTGTCTATTGATCTTGGGCCTCTGGCAAAAGTTCCAAATATTTATAGACGTGCCGCGCCGACATTGTGCAACCGTGAGCGGAAAAAGCGTGTTTCATCTGCGATACAGTCGCTTTTCCCCAAAACCGGTGAAGAAAACTTCCCGACAAAGCGTCCGTATATTTCCGTCACGGTAGTTTCACAATGCCATATCGGCCCGGCTATTGTGCCGCCCAACCCCTCTATATACTAGTGGGCTGTGTGGCTGTCTCGACTCGCCCATTCGCCTGTCCTGCGCCAACCCCGACCCGGGTCGCTTTGAGCGGAATCCTGAAATGAGCCAACAGTTTCAACACGATGTCCTGGTGATTGGCAGCGGCGCTGCCGGTTTGAGTCTCGCGCTGACCCTGCCCGGTCACTTGCGCATCGCCGTACTGAGCAAAGGCGACCTCGCCAACGGCTCGACCTATTGGGCCCAGGGTGGCGTCGCGGCCGTGCTGGACGACACCGACACCGTCGAATCCCATGTCGATGACACCTTGAATGCCGGCGGCGGCCTGTGCCACGAAGACGCGGTGCGTTTCACCGTCGAGCACAGCAAGGAAGCGATCCAGTGGTTGATCGATCAAGGCGTACCCTTCACTCGCGACGATCAGTCCGGCACTGAAGACGGCGGTTTCGAATTTCACCTGACCCGCGAAGGCGGCCACAGCCATCGCCGCATCATCCACGCCGCCGACGCCACCGGCGCCGCGATTTTCACGACCCTGCTGGCCCAGGCCAAAGAACGCCCGAACATCGAGTTGCTCGAACAGCGGGTAGCGGTCGATCTGATTACCGAGCGCCGGCTGGGGCTGGAGGGCGAACGTTGCCTGGGCGCCTACGTGCTCAACCGCAAAACCGGCGAAGTCGATACCTTCGGCGCACGCTTCGTGATCCTGGCGTCCGGCGGCGCTGCCAAAGTCTATCTATATACAAGCAACCCCGACGGCGCCTGCGGTGATGGCATCGCCATGGCGTGGCGTTCGGGCTGCCGGGTGGCGAACCTGGAGTTCAACCAGTTCCACCCCACCTGCCTCTATCATCCACAAGCCAAGAGTTTTCTGGTAACTGAAGCTCTGCGTGGCGAAGGCGCCCATTTGAAGTTGCCGAATGGCGAACGCTTCATGCAGCGCTTCGACTCACGTGCAGAACTGGCGCCACGGGACATCGTCGCCCGCGCCATTGACCATGAGATGAAGCGTCTGGGTGTCGATTGCGTCTACCTCGACATCAGCCACAAACCCGAAGCCTTCATCAAATCGCACTTCCCGACTGTCTACGAGCGCTGCCTCGGATTCGGCATCGACATCACCAAACAACCGATCCCGGTCGTCCCGGCCGCGCATTACACCTGCGGCGGCGTGATGGTCGATCAACAGGGCCGCACCGACGTGCCCGGCCTGTACGCCATCGGCGAAACCAGCTTCACCGGCCTGCACGGCGCCAACCGCATGGCCAGCAACTCGCTGCTCGAATGCTTCGTCTACGCCCGCTCGGCAGCGGCGGACATTCTCGAGCAACTTCCCGATGTGGCGATTCCACACGCCCTGCCGGCCTGGGACGCCAGCCAGGTGACCGACTCCGACGAAGACGTGATCATCGCCCACAACTGGGACGAATTGCGGCGTTTCATGTGGGACTACGTGGGCATCGTGCGCACCAACAAGCGCCTGCAACGGGCACAGCATCGGGTGCGTCTGCTGCTGGACGAAATCGACGAGTTCTACAGCAACTATAAAGTCAGTCGCGATCTGATCGAGCTGCGCAACCTGGCGCAAGTGGCGGAACTGATGATCCGTTCGGCCATGGAACGCAAGGAAAGCCGAGGCCTGCATTACACCCTCGACTACCCGAACCTGCTGCCCGAAGCGCTCGACACTATTCTGGTGCCGCCCACCTACGCCGGCTGAACTTGAGCCGCACTCGCAGGCGTCGGTGCACATCCGCTGCCTGCGAGTCTCGCGGTACACAGATCGAGCGCACCCGCCGCTCGCCGCGCAAACGAAAGCGCAATACCAC
>DATLHT010000033.1:0-15855 GCA_035539795.1 Burkholderiaceae bacterium | reverse complement strand
AGGCAGCAGAGGCAAAAACGAGAGGTGGTCTCGGCGCGTACAGCGCCTTCCTGAATGCAAAAGGCCGGATCAGCATGCACTGATCCGGCCTCGAATTCTGGTCGGGGTGAGAGGATTCGAACCTCCGGCCTCTACGTCCCGAACGTAGCGCTCTACCAGGCTAAGCTACACCCCGCGTGTTTTTCTTTTTTCAATGCATCCGGCGCGAGACCGGTTCAAAGGTGCTGGCTGGCAGCACACAGCGTGTCAGGACTTACGCTGCACCGAGAAAGCACATAAGTCTATCAGCGTTTGCCTGAATTGGGAAGGGGGGAATTGCTCGGCGGCTGCAGCGGCGGCGGCGGCTTCGCGCTCGGCCGCGGCGCGCGTGAAGCCGAGGGCGCCAGACTGTTCGATGGCTGCATAGATGGCGTCGAAATGCTCGGTGCCGCCTTCCTCGATGGCGGTGCGGACCATGGCTTTCTGTGTATCGGTGCCGTGTTCAAGCAGGTAGATCAGGGGTAGGGTGGGTTTGCCTTCGCGCAAGTCGTCGCCGGCATTCTTGCCCATTTCGGCGGCGCTGGCGGTATAGTCGAGAAGGTCGTCGACAAGCTGGAAGGCCGTGCCGATGCGGCGGCCATATTCAGCTGCGGCTTCTTCCGTGGCGGCGTCGGCGCCCGCCAGGATCGCACCGACCTGGGCCGCAGCCTCGAACAGCTTGGCCGTCTTGTAGCGGATCACCTGCAGGTAGCGTTCCTCTGTCACATCCGGATCGTGCATGTTCAGCAACTGCAGGACCTCGCCTTCGGCAATGATGTTGGTGGCGTCCGACATGATCTGCATCACCCGCATATTGTCGGCACTCACCATCATCTGGAAGGCGCGGGAATACAGGAAGTCGCCCACCAGTACGCTCGCGGCGTTGCCGAACACGGCATTCGCCGTGTCGCGCCCGCGGCGCAGGTCCGATTCGTCGACCACGTCATCATGCAGCAATGTGGCGGTGTGGATGAACTCCACCACGCCGGCCAGTGCATGGTGGCGTGTGCCGCGGTAACCGAGAGCGTTTGCGATCAGTAACAGAATCACAGGACGGAGCCGCTTGCCCCCGGCGGCAATGATGTAGTCGGCGATCTGGCTGATCAGCACCACTTCCGAGTTCAGGTGCTGGCGGATGACGGTGTCGACCGCGCGCATATCGGCGGCGATCGGCTCGAGCAGGGAAGTGGCGGAGGTTTGAGGCAAAATGGTCACCGTGACGCGAAACCGGATGATTATATATGGGGAACACGTCGCGGTGGCTGGCGTGGCAACTGTTGCAAGGCGCTTGAGCCCGCCGTGGTTGACTCTATAATGAAGGCATGTTGCCGAAGACCACCTCCTCCAAATCGTCCGACAGAGTCCTGCGCCGGCGCGCCCTGTGGGTTGCGTTCGCCGCACTGACCGGCTTCCTGCTGGCCTACGAACTCTGAGGGGCGCCGCGGTCACATTCCGGTGACCTCTCCGAGTTTTTGCGTTTTTTGCTAAGTCTTTGTATAATTGCGAGTTCTTCCGGATTTTTCGGGGGAGCGATCCCGGCATGGCGCACTTTGCCTTGCCGTTAGTCTCATTTCATGAGGATTTCAACAATGTACGCGGTCATAAAAACCGGTGGCAAGCAATACAAGGTTGCTGCTGGCGAAAAACTCAAAGTAGAACAGATACCGGCGGACGTTGGCGCAGAAATCACGCTTGACCAGGTGCTCGCAATGGGCGCCGGCGACCAGATCAAATTTGGTACGCCGCTGGTGAGCGGGGCTTCCGTCAAGGCTACCGTTATCTCCCATGGTCGTCACGACAAGGTGAAGATTTTCAAGATGCGCCGTCGCAAGCACTATCAAAAGCACCAAGGCCATCGTCAGAATTACACCGAGTTGCGTATCGACGCGATCGTTGGCTGAACATCGTCAACCCCTTAACCGATAACGTAACCGGACAGGAGTAAAGTCATGGCACAGAAAAAAGGCGGCGGTTCCACACGGAACGGACGTGATTCCGAGTCGAAGCGCCTGGGCGTGAAGGTGTATGGTGGCCAGGCCATCAACGCCGGCAGCATCATCGTGCGTCAGCGCGGCACCCGTGTTCACGCTGGCGAAAACGTTGGCATGGGCAAGGACCACACGCTGTTTGCGCTGGTCGATGGCCACGTGCAGTTCACCGTGAAGGGCGCTGCGAAGAAGCAGATGGTGCTGGTCGTTCCGGCAGCCTGACCCGCCTGCGCAGCAACTGCTTGCAGCAAGGCCCCGCTGAAATTGAGCGGGGCCTTTTCGTTTGTGGCGTGGGTTTTTGGTGGCAACCAGTCGGTTTGCCCCCGCTGCAGCATCTCCCGGCCGTCCGGCCAGCCCTGAAGGGTGGCCCGCAGCCACCCCGTTCGAGCGGAAGTGTCTTATGAAATTTATCGACGAAGCCAGAATTGAAGTGATCGCCGGCAACGGCGGGAACGGCAGCGCGTCGTTCCGCCGTGAGAAGTTCGTGCCGTTCGGCGGGCCGGACGGGGGCGATGGCGGCCGTGGCGGCAGCGTGTTTGCCGTGGCGGACCGCAATATCAATACCCTGATCGACTTCCGTTACGCCAAGAAGCACGTGGCGCGCAACGGCGAGAATGGCCGCGGTTCCGACTGCTACGGTGCGGCCGGCGAGGACATCACGCTGCGCATGCCGGTGGGTACGACCGTGGTCGATGCCGAGACCGGCGAGCGCATCGCCGACCTGACCGAGCACGGGCAGAAGATCTGCCTGGCCGAGGGCGGCATGGGCGGCTGGGGCAATATCCATTTCAAGTCGAGTACCAACCGCGCACCGCGCCAGCAGGTCGACGGCAAGCCCGGCGAGCGCCGGATGCTGCATCTCGAACTGAAAGTGCTGGCCGACGTTGGCCTGCTGGGTATGCCCAATGCCGGTAAGTCGACATTCATCAGCGCCGTTTCCAACGCCCGCCCCAAGGTGGCGGACTATCCATTCACCACGCTGCATCCGAATCTCGGTGTCGTGCGGGTCGATCATGAGCAGTCGTTCGTGGTGGCCGACATTCCCGGCCTGATCGAAGGTGCGGCAGAAGGTGCGGGTCTGGGCCACCAGTTCTTGCGTCACCTGCAGCGCACCGGGCTACTGCTCCATATCGTCGATCTGGCGCCGTTCGATGAAGCGGTTGATCCCGTGGCGGAAGCCAAGGCCATCGTCAACGAACTCAAGAAGTACGATGCGACGCTTTACGACAAGCCGCGCTGGCTGGTGCTGAACAAGCTGGACATGGTGCCTGAGGAGGAGCGCGACGCGCGCGTCGCGGATTTCGTCAAGCGCTTCAAGTGGAAAGGCCCGGTGTTCCGGATCGCCGCGCTGACCGGCGAAGGCTGCAAGGAGCTGTGCTACGCCATCAAGGATCATCTCGCGGCCATCAAGGCAGAAGAGGTGGCAGCGCTGGCCGAGCCGGATATCCGACTGGATGCGCGCTTGCAGAACATCGACCACACACAGAACAACTCACACGAAGCCGAGTGAACATCATGCGTTCGGTCATTGCTGACGCCAAGCGGATTGTCGTCAAGGTAGGCTCGAGTCTGGTGACGAACGACGGGCGCGGGCTCGATCATGCGGCCATTGCACAGTGGGCCGGGCAAATTGCGGCCCTGCGCGCGGCACACAAGGAAGTGGTGCTGGTCAGTTCGGGCGCGATTGCCGAAGGCATGCAGCGCCTTGGCTGGCGCAAGCGGCCGACGGCCCTGCACGAGCTGCAGGCAGCTGCGGCGGTGGGGCAAATGGGCCTAGCACAGGTCTACGAATCGCAATTCGCCAGCCATGACATCCGCACCGCCCAGGTCCTGCTCACGCACGCCGATCTTGCCGACCGCGAGCGCTATCTCAATGCCCGTTCGACGCTGCTCGCGCTGCTGGCGTTCGGTGTCGTGCCGATCATCAACGAGAACGACACGGTTGTCACCGACGAAATCAAGGTCGGCGACAACGACACGCTCGGCGCCCTCGTGACCAATCTCATCGAAGGCGATGCGCTTGTCATCCTGACTGACCAGGCTGGTCTCTACACCGCCGATCCGCGCAAGCACGCCGATGCGAAGTTTGTGCATGAAGCAGTGGCCGGTACGCCGGAACTCGAATCCATGGCCGGCGGCGCCGGCTCGAGCATCGGCAAGGGCGGCATGCTCACCAAGATCCTCGCCGCTAAGCGCGCCGCCAAATCCGGCGCCGACACCATCATCGCCTCCGGGCGCGAACCCAGGGTGCTGGAGCGTCTGGCGGCTGGCGAAGCCATCGGCACTCAGCTGCGGGCACCGACCGGTCGCCTGACCGCGCGCAAGCAATGGATGGCCGACCATCTGCAGTTGCGTGGTCGAGTCGTCATTGATGCAGGCGCGGTGGAGAAATTGGTCGGCGAAGGAAAATCGCTGCTGCCGATCGGTGTGATCGAGGTGCAGGGCGAGTTCGCGCGTGGGGATGTGGTGGCGTGTGTGGACGTCGAAGGCCGCGAGATCGCGCGCGGCATCACCAACTATGCGAGTTCGGAAGCGCGGCGCATCGTGCGCAAGCCTTCGAGCCAGATCGCGGAAATTCTTGGCTATGTCAATGCCGTGGAACTGGTGCACCGCGATAACCTCATTGTCATCTGAGGCCGGCGCGGCGCGTTCGTTGCAGAGAACTGGCGCACACGCGCGCCAGCAGGCGAGATCCGAATGATCAGTAGGTGAGCGGCTTGCGGAAGCCTTCGTTGCGCATGCGCTGCACCAGCGCCGCCGCCGGGCCTGCGACCGTGCGGCCATCGCAGAAATAGTCATTTGCCAGGGCGCGGCCGTAGCTGTTCGCCGCCAGGCTGTTCATGACCTGCCAGCCATCCTCATCCTTTGACATATTGCGTGTCCACGAGTTGTCGCTGATGCGCAGCGTGGCGTAGAGCTTGCGCTCGCGGGTCTGGCAGCGGATGCCCTCGAAGCTGACATTGCGAGCACCGCTGGGGCTGGTGATGATCACCGTGTAGCGCACCACGTCGTCGCTGCCGACTGCTACCGATTTCGGATCGATGGCGAACTTCAGCGTCGACTGGCCCACATAGAACGGAATGGCATCCTTGTCGACCGGCGGCGCAGGGAGCGGCACCGAGGTTTCATGGAATGGCTTGGGTGCAAAAAAATCGACAATGCCTTCTTCTTCCTCGGCAGGTTTCTTGCTGGCGCAGGCGGCCAGCAGGCCGGCGAGCGCCAGGACCGAAAGAGTGCGTGCGGCGTTTCTCATGGCTTGCGGAATGATTCCTCTGAATGTGCAGGCAGGGCGCACGGGTCGGCCGGAAGGCCACCGTCCGGACGACCCGGGTGTTCGCGCCGCCGCTGTGCGCCATGGCGCCCGCTGCGGTGCAGGTAGCGCGCGAGTTCCGTCAGGGCAAGCTGGTAGACCTCGCGCTTGAACTCGATCACGGCATCGAGCGGCACCCAATAATGGTTCCAGCGCCATGCATCGAATTCTGGATGCTCGGTGGCCCGTAAACGGATGTCACAATCGCGGCCTACCATGCGCAGCAGAAACCAGATCTGCTTCTGCCCACGATAATGTCCACGGATGTCGCGACGGATGAATTTGTCCGGCACCTCATAGCGCAGCCAGTCGCGCGTGCGACCGACGATCTTGATATGCTCGGGAAGCAGGCCGGTCTCTTCGAACAGTTCGCGATACATCGCTTGCTCGGGCGTTTCCCCATACTTGATCCCGCCCTGCGGGAACTGCCATGAGTGTTCGCCGATCCGCTTGCCCCAGAATACCTCGTTTCTTGCGTTGATGAGGATGATGCCGACGTTTGGGCGAAAGCCTTCACGATCGAGCATAACTGCTCCTCGAATCCTTTAGAATGACACCGATTATAAAGGAACACCGGCGTGAACGAATCGGCTCCAACCCGTAGCCAATGATCCAGCCGGACCGCCCGACGGCTTCCGTTGTTCCGTGGCGCCTCGCGGCCCCATAGCCCAGGCCTCACGACCATTTACCAGACCATTACGTCACATGAAAGCTTCGCAATTCTTCATTTCCACCCTCAAGGAAGCCCCCGCCGACGCGGAGATTGTCTCGCACAAGCTGATGATGCGCGCCGGCATGATCAAGAAACTCGGCGCCGGGATCTATTCGTACATGCCCATGGGCCTGCGCGTGATCCGTAAGGTCGAGGCCATCGTGCGCGAGGAAATGAATCGGGCTGGTGCAGTTGAGCTGTCGATGCCGCTGGTGCAGCCGGCTGAGCTGTGGCAGGAAACCGGCCGCTGGGACAAGATGGGCGATGAGCTGCTGCGCCTCAAGGATCGGCACGAGCGCGACTTTGCACTGCAGCCCACGTCCGAGGAAGTGGTGACCGACATCGCACGCACCGAGATCCGCAGCTACAAGCAGTTGCCGGTCAATTTCTACCAGATTCAGATCAAGTTCCGCGACGAGCGCCGCCCGCGCTTTGGCATCATGCGTGGCCGCGAGTTCACCATGAAAGACGGTTACTCGTTCGACAAGGACATGGACGGCCTGCGCGCCTCGTACCAGAACATGTTCGACGCCTATGTCCGTGTGTTCACGCGCTTTGGCCTGAACTTCCGGGCCGTCGCGGCCGACAACGGTGCGATCGGCGGTAGTGGCTCGCACGAGTTCCACGTGATCGCCGAGACTGGCGAGGATGCCATCGTCTACTGCCCGACCTCGGATTACGCCGCCAATATGGAAGCCGCCGAGGCGCTCGCGCCCGTCGGCGAGCGCGCTGCGCCGGCCCAGCAACTGGTCAATACGCCTACGCCGGGCTGTGCCAAATGCGAGGCGGTTGCGGAACTGCTGGGCATCCCCCTGACACATACCGTCAAGTCGATCGTGCTGGCCAAGGAACGCGATGGCGCCGCGGCCGAGATCTGGCTGCTGATGCTGCGCGGCGACCACGAGCTGAACGAGGTCAAGGCCAGCAAGATCGTCGGCGAGTACCGTTTCGCCACCGAGGCGGAGATTGTCGCCACCTTCGGCACGCGGCCCGGTTACCTGGGCCCCATCGGCACCAAGGGACCGGTGCGCGTGGTGGCTGACCGCACCGTAGCCAAGATGAGCGATTTCGTATGCGGCGCCAATGTGGAAGACCATCACTACACTGGTGTCAATTGGGGGCGTGATCTGCCCGAGCCGGAAGTGGCCGACCTGCGTAACATCGTCGCTGGGGATGCCTCGCCGGACGGCAAGGGGGTGGTCGACATCTGCCGCGGCATCGAGGTCGGCCACGTGTTCATGCTCGGCGCGCGATATTCCGAGGCGATGGGCGCGACCTACCTCGACGAGAACGGCAAGACCGCGCCGATGCAGATGGGCTGCTATGGCATCGGCATCACCCGCATTCTCGGCGCGGCGATCGAGCAGAATTACGATGCGCGCGGCATCATCTGGCCGGCGGCCATTGCGCCGTTCGAACTGGTAATCTGCCCGGTGGGCTATGACCGTTCCGAGGCGGTGCGCGCGGAGGCCGACCAGCTGTACGCCGCGCTGCGCGATGCCGGCGTGGACGTGGTCATGGACGACCGTGGCGAACGCCCGGGCGCCATGTTCGCCGACTGGGAACTGATCGGTGTGCCGCACCGGGTGGTGATTGGTGACCGGGGCCTGAAAGAAGGCAAGGTCGAGTACCAGGGGCGGCGCGATACGGAAGCAACACAGGTGCCGCTGGCCGAGGTCCTCGCCACGGTGCAGCAGAAGCTGGCTGTCTGAGTCTGATTGAGGAATATGAACGAAACACGCCTCGTTCCGCGGATGCGCGTTCCGGCCTGGCGCCATGCCTGGCCGGTCGGCATCGCACGCCTTGCAGTGCTTGCGGCAGTGGTGGCATTGACTGTATTGGCGTACCCGGGCCAGGCGCAGGCCGGCGCGCAGCAGGAGGAGTTCCTGGCGAACGCGGTGCGCGGTGCGTTGTCCGCGGCGATTGCCGATGATCGGCCGCGCCGCGTCAGTTTTGCCGCCCCAGCAGACCATGCCAGCTACCAGAAATGGTTGGCCGCCATGTCCAAGCGGCTCGAGAATCGCATTCCCGAGCCGCATGCCCGCCTCGAACTGCTCGAGACCGTGTACTACGAATCGAAGCGCGCTGGGCTGGAGCCGTCGCTGGTCCTCGGGCTGATCCAGGTGGAAAGCAATTTCCGCAAGTACGCCATCAGCAGCGCTGGTGCCCGCGGCCTCATGCAGGTCATGCCGTTCTGGACGCGCAGCATCGGCGATGGCGACGAGCGCAAGCTGTTCCACCTCCAAAGCAATCTGCGCTATGGCTGCACGATCCTGCGGCACTACATTGATCGCGAGAATGGTGACTTGTTCCTCGCGTTGGGCCGCTACAACGGCAGTCGGGGCCGGGCCGAATATCCGAATCTCGTGCACGCGGCCTGGCAGCGCTGGCACTATGCCGACAGCCTTCCGCTGCTCGCATCTGCAGGCGGTGTGACCGGCGGCACAGGGTCGGTGCAGGCAATGCCCATCCCCATCCCGGCTGCGCTGCCGAATCCTGCTTCAGGTTCCGTGAAACCGGCTGCGCCGGCTACCTTGGCCAATCCGTTTTCTGCCGCCCGGGTGAACGAACGTCCCTGACCCATCCCTCTATGGCGGGTGCATACGGACAGGGGCGAGGCGAGGGTGAATCAGCGCAGCCGAGGTCTGTCTGGAGATGTGAAAGATGCCGGGCGATTGTCGGCATGAAGGGGCGGGCCTGTGCGCCCCTGCATCGACCTTTGGTCAGCCTTACTTCAGCGCACGAATGGCTGGCAGGTTGCGCCAGTAGCCGTGCACATCCATGCCGCAGCCAAACACATAGCGATCCGGCACCGCAAAGCCGCAGAAATCCGGATGCATCGGCTTTTCCTTGGCGAGCGTCTTCTCGCACAGCACGGCGGCATAGAAGTCGGTCGCGCCCATGTCGAGAATCCGGTTGCGGATCGCCGCCATGGTCTCGCCTTCATCGAGAATGTCGTCGAGCACCAGCACCGTGCGGTTCTTCACCGACTCGGCCGGCGCCACGCGCCATTGCATCTCGCCACCCACCGTGCGGTTGTTGTATCGCGACAGATGGATGTAGTCGAACTCCAGCGGGAACGCGAGTCGCGGTAGCAGCATGCCGGTGAATACGCAGGCGCCACCCATCACCGACAGCACGAGCGGAAAGCGGTCGCGCATCTTGACGGCGATCTCGCCTGCCATGGTGTCGAGCGCGCCCTGCACGGCGGCGGCGCTGACAATTTCCTCGGACTGCGCCCACAGGGTGCGGGCTTCTTCGATGTTCATCATGTGCGGCGTTCCTGGTGCGGGGGCGATATAGGGTGGAGTCTAGGCTGGATACCGGGTAGATACGGCAGCATCGGTCAGCAATAGTGCAGTGCCTGCACAGCCGGGGCGGCGTGTTGGCCCTGAATCCTCTTCAGCGCATGCCAGGGAAAATTCCCTTCATGCCGCCTTTCATGCCGCCCATGGCGCGCATCATCTTCTGCATGCCGCCGCCCTTGAGCTTCTTCATCATGCCTTGCATCTGGTCGAACTGGTTGAGCAGGCGGTTGACTTCCTGCACCGGCACGCCGGCACCCGCGGCAATGCGCCGCTTGCGGCTGGCCTTGATGAGTTCCGGCTTGGCGCGCTCGGCCGGCGTCATGCTGTTGATGATGCCTTCCATGCGTGTGACCTGCTTGTCGGCCTGGTTCATGTCCGCGCCGGCGGCGGCCTGCGAGAACTGCGCCGGCAGCTTGTCTACCAGGCTGCCCATGCCGCCCATCTTCTTCATCTGGCCGATCTGGATCTTGAAGTCCTCGAGGTCGAAGCCGCCGGTCTTCTTGATCTTCGAAGCCAGCTTCTTGGCCTCGTCCATGTCGACGCCGCGCTGCGCCTCCTCGACCAGCGCGAGGATGTCGCCCATGCCGAGAATCCGCTGGGCCATGCGCTCCGGGTAGAAAGGCTCGAGGCCGTCGAGCTTTTCGCCGACGCCGACGAACTTGATCGGCCGTCCGGTGACGTGCCGCACTGACAGCGCTGCGCCGCCGCGCGCATCACCATCGAGCTTGGTGAGGATCACGCCGGTCAGCGGCAGGGCCTCGTTGAAGGCCTTGGCGGTGTTGACGGCATCCTGGCCGAGCATGGCGTCCACCACGAACAGCGTTTCGATGGGTTTGAGCGTGGCGTGCAGGGCGGAGATCTCCTGCATCATCGCTTCGTCGATACCGAGACGGCCGGCCGTGTCGACGATCAGGACGTCGTGGTAATGCTTGCGTGCCCAGTCGACCGCCGCATGCGCGATGTCGACCGGCTTCTGCCCGGCTTCGGACGGAAAGAAATCCGCGCCGACCTGGCCCGCTACGGTCTTCAGCTGCGCGATGGCCGCAGGGCGGTACACGTCGCACGAGACCGTCAGGACTTTCTTTTTCTTGTTGGCGATCAGCCACTTGGCCAGCTTGCCGGCAGTGGTGGTCTTGCCGGCACCCTGCAGGCCGGCCAGCAGGATGATCGCCGGCGGCTGCGAATTCAGGTTCAGTTCGGAATACTTGCTGGCTTCGGCGCCGCCGCTGACGGCTTCCTCGCCGCCGATCACGGCGGTCAGTTCGCGCTGCACGACGCCGACGAGGGCCTGTCCCGGGCTGAGGCTGCCGATCACATCCTCGCCCAGGGCTTTTTCCTTGACCTTGGCGATGAAGTCGCGCACCACGGGCAATGCGACGTCGGCTTCCAACAATGCGAGGCGCACTTCGCGCAGCATTTCGGCGGTATTGGCTTCGGTGAGGCGCGCTTCGCCGCGCATGGTCTTGACGACCCGCGCCAGACGTTGTGTCAGGTTGTCCAGCATGGCATGAATCCGGAGATGCCCGCGCCACATCGGATGGGCGCTGGGTTAAACTGTATGAATGGTGATTGTACTGTATGCGCTGACAGCATTCCTCTACGCAGGCCTGACCTGGCACGCTTGGGCGACCCGCAACCCGCAGGGGCGGCTGGCGGCTGCCGGCCCCGCGCTGGCCGAGGCCGCGCCGACAGGTGGTGCGGCCGCATGGTGGCGCGGCGCATGGTTGCTGGTGCTGCTCACGCATGGCCTGTTGCTGCATGAAACCATCTTCCGCGACAACGGCATGGTCTTTGGCTTCGCTTACGCCTTGTCCGCGATGTTGTGGCTCGGCATCGGCATCTACTGGATCGAAAGCTTTTTCTTCGCGCTCGCCGGGCTCGGGCTGATCGTCACACCGGTCGCACTGTTGGCCAGCCTGCTGCCGCTGCTGTTCCCCGGCAGCCAGATACTCGGCTATGCCGCGAGCGGTCTGTTCAAGTTTCATTTCATCATTGCCAATGTCGCATATGGTCTGTTTACGCTGGCGGCGTTCCATGCCGTGCTGATGCTGCTGGCCGAGCGGCGCTTGCATACCTTCAGCCGCCCGGGCGCGGGCGTTGCGGTGCCAGCGCGCGAGCCACTCTGGCTGGGCCGCTGGCTGGATCTGCTGCCGCCACTCCTGACGCTGGAAAAGCTGCTGTTCCGCCTGATCGGCGCGGGTTTCGTCCTGCTGACACTGACTATCGTGTCTGGTGTGTTGTTCTCGGAGACCATTTTCAGCCGCGCGGCACGCTTTGACCATAAGACCGTCTTCGCGCTGATTTCCTGGGTCATGTTCGGCGGCATCCTGCTGGCGCGCCGCCTCTATGGCTGGCGCGGCCGCGTAGCGCTGCGCTGGGTAATCGCCTCTTTCTGCATGCTGTTGCTGGCCTATGTGGGCAGCCGCTTCGTGCTGGAAGTGGTGGTGCATCGCCTGTGAGCCCCATGGCGTGGCGCAGTGTGGCATGCGCGTGCGCGGAGGGCAGGCCATGAGCCGCTTGCTGCTCCTGGTAGCCGTGCTGCTGGTGGTGCTGTGGGCCCTGCAGCGCGGGGCACAGGGCCGGCGCAGGCAGGCGCGCCGCGAGACGCCGCGCGCTGACGCGTCCGGCGAAGCCTCGCGTGCGATCGTTCCCTGCGCCCATTGTGGCGTGCATCTGCCGGTGGCCGAGGCCATCGAGGCTGATGGGCGGATGTACTGTTCCCATGCACATGTGAGCCTGGCCCGCCATGGCGACCGCTAAGCCGGCCAGCGCAGCAGCCATGTCCGACAGGTCTGATCCGGTCCGGCCATGGGGCGGGCTTCTCGCTCTGTGGCGCAAGCCGGAGCCGCCTGAGTTCCAGTGGGGACTGCTCAGCTACTTCAATGTCGCGCGCCTGATCGTTGCGGTCATCCTGCTGCTGTATGCGGCCTTGCCGGGGCAACTCGGCCAGGTGCTTGGTGCGCCACTGCATAGCGGCCTCGCCTTGTGGCTGTTGCTGTCCTACTTGGCGATGGCGCTGCTGATTCTCGGCAGCAATCTCATCTGGCGGCGCCATTTTCATTTCCGCGTGCATTTTTACCTGGCGCTCGACCTGGTCATGCTGGCGGGTTTGCTGCTGTCCCTCGGCAATAGCGGTAGCGGTATCGCCATGGTGCTGCTCATGCCTGCGATGGCGGCTGGCGCGCTGTGCGGACTGATCCCGGCGCTGTTCGCGGCAGCCATGGCATCGCTCATCGTGCTGGCTGAGCCGCTCGGGCGCAGCCTGTTGCTGCTGCAGGCCGACGCCGGCCTGCTCACGGCCGGGTTGTACGGAGTTGCCTACATGACGGCAGCGTCCCTGATGTATGTGCTGGGCCACCGCCAGTTGCTGCAGGAACAACTCGTGCAGGCACGCGAGCATGAACTGCGTCTGCAGCAACTGATCAGCCGCTTGATGGTGCATGACATGCGTGATGGTGTGATGCTGATGCGGACCAACGGCCGGGTAGTGGCTGCGAATCCGGCGGCGCTGGCACTGCTTGGTATTCCGACCTTGCTGCCAGTGCGCGAAACAGCGATCGGCGACGGCGGCCTCAGTCTGTGTGACCTACATGACCTGCCGCGCCTGCGTCCGGTACTGGATGCGATGCGTCAATGGCTGCAGCACAAGGATGACGGCGCGCGCATTCTCGACCTGCTGCCGGTGGTCGCGCGCGAACTCAGCGGTGCGCAGCGGACGCTGCTGCCGACCCGCCTGCGTCTCCGGTTTGTCGAACCGGGGCTGGCCAATCTGCGCAGTGTGTATGAAAGCCAGTTCACCCGGCCGGCCGGGAGCTTGGCATATCCCACCATGGGCGTGCACGAGACCCAGGTGCCGCGCGATGCTGGCGTCGTGGCTGAAGGCTGGTCAGCCGAGGACGAAGAGTTGCTGCGCGACGAGTTGCGTCACACCGTACTGATCCACATCGAAAGCTGGCAGCGCGTCGCCGAACAGGCGCAGCAGGAAAAACTGGCGTCGATGGGCCGCCTGGTGGCCGGCGTGGCACACCAGATTCGCAACCCGCTGGCTGCTATCAGCCACGCCAGCGAATTGCTGAGTGAATCCGCGCCTGCGCCGTCCCTGCCGGGTGTCAGCGCACCGCCGGTCGATCCGCAACTGAATGCGCGCTTGTTGCGCATCATCCATGACAATGTGCATCGCCTCGATCAGGTCGTGTCCGACATCCTCATGCTGTCGCGGCGCCCGGGCCAAGCGCACGGCGCCCGTATCTCGGTTGACCTGCGGCGTGTGCTGCCCGACATGATCGAACGCTGGCGCCATGCCGCCGCTGGCTATGAAGGCGCTCAGGGCGCCGTGAACGCCAATCTGTTGCGTCTGTCGATGGACATGTCCGCGCCTGTGCGCTTCGATCCCGAGCAACTGCAGCAGGTGGTTTCCAATCTGCTCGACAATGCCCTGCGCTACAGCAGCGGGCATCCGGGGGCGATCCGCATCGTGGCGCAGATGCTCGATGCCGCCAATGCTGAACTGATTCTGTGGAACGACGGGCCCGAAGTGCCGGAGGCGGAGCAGGTCCACCTGTTCGAACCGTTCTACACCAGCGACGCGCGTGGCACCGGGCTGGGCCTCTTCATGGTGCGTGAACTGTGCAGCGCCAATGATGCCCAGGTCCGCTACGGCTCGATCTCGCTCGACGTGCTGCTGGGCCGTACTGGCACGTGGCTGGGAGCAGATCTCGAGGCGCTGCCCACGCGCGCGTTCGTGCTGACGCTCGCTGTCGATCATTCCGGCGCGACCGGGAACTAGGGGTACCAGGAGACCGCCATGTCGCACGCCATGTCCGAGAGCGCCCGTCTGCCGATCCTGGTGGTCGACGATGAGGCCGACCTGCGTGAACTGCTCGATATCACCATCCGCCGCATGGGGCATGAAGTCGTCACCGCGCCGAGCCTCGCTGCGGCGCGTGCCGCCCTGGCGCGCACGCCGTTCAGCCTGGTGCTGACCGACATGCGCCTGGGCGATGGCCTGGGCATCGAACTGGTGCGTGAGCTGGCCGCCGCACCGCAGCGCATTCCGGTGGCCGTCGTCACCGCCTATGGCAGTGCCGACAACGCCGTGGAGGCGCTCAAGGCAGGCGCATTTGACTATATTGCCAAGCCAGTGGCGCTGGAGCAGCTGCGTACCCTGGTGATGAATGCGCTGGACCGCAACGGGCGGCCTCCTGCGCCGCAAGAGTGCGGCATGCTTACCGATCTGCTGCCAGGCCGTTCGGCAGCCATCGCCGCGGTCCATCGCGCCTTGCCGCTGCTGGCGCGCAGCATGGCGCCGGTGGTGATCGGTGGCGAGTCGGGCAGCGGCAAGGAGCGCGCTGCGCGCGCCGTGCATGCCCTGAGCGCACGCGCCGCCAAGCCGTTTGTGGCGGTCAATTGCGGCGCGATTCCCGAAACCTTGATGGAAGCCGAGTTCTTCGGCGTGACCAAGGGTGCGTTCACCGGGGCGGATGCCGACCGCGGCGGCTTCTTCCAGGCGGCGCACGGCGGTACGCTGCTGCTCGACGAAGTGGCCGACCTGCCGCTGGCCATGCAGGTCAAATTGCTGCGCGTGCTGCAGGAACGCCGCGTGCGCCGCATCGGTGCGAGCCGCGAGGAAGCCGTGGACGTGCGCATCATGTGCGCCAGCCATCAGGATCTGGCGGGTCTGGTAGCCGCCGGACGGTTCCGCAAGGATCTCTTCTATCGCCTCAATGTGCTGCAGTTGCGCATGCCAACACTGCGCGAGCGCCGCGAAGACCTGCCGCAATTGACCGCGGCGATTCTCGCGCAGCTGGCGGCGCGTTATGGCGATGCCCAGCCGCGCCGGCTGTCACCGGAGGCGCTGGCCGCACTGTCGGACTATGCCTTTCCTGGCAATGTGCGCGAACTCGAGAACCTGCTGGAACGCGCCTACACTTATGCGCAGGACGATATGATCGCTGCGGGTGACCTGGGGACGCTGGATGCGCCGCAGGAAAGTGGCACGCCGGCATCGCCCGAACCGGAGGAGGTGCCGGGGCCTTCCGCTGCTGCGCCAGTTGCTGTGTCAGCATCAACGCGCGCCGAGGCTGCGTCCCCGTCCATGGCGCCGGTGACCGTGCCCGCGCCGGCCGATTCGCCACTGGTGACCTTGCCCATCGACCTCCCCCAGCTGCTGGAAACCACCGAGCGCCAGATCATTCTGCAGGCCTTGCGCCAAACCGGATTCAACCGGACCGCGGCGGCGCCGCTACTGGGCCTCAGTTTTCGCCAGCTGCGCTACCGCATGACGCAACTTGGCATCCGCGATGACAAAGAGGCAGGCGATGGCGGCTAAGGGCGCGGCTGACGACATGACGCTCGATACGCGCGGCTGGCTGCAAGGCGTGTCCCATGTGCCATCTCCCAATTTCGATGCGCGGCCGGTGGGCATGGCGGTCGACCTGGTGGTGCTGCACAACATCAGCTTGCCGCCGGGCGAGTTCGGCAGTGGCGATATCGCTGCGTTCTTCACCAACCGGTTGGATC
>DATLHT010000032.1:0-5560 GCA_035539795.1 Burkholderiaceae bacterium | reverse complement strand
GAAGCGGCCGATTGCTTCGAAGCCTTGGCCAACGACCCACGTTTTCGCGTGGAGTTTCTGCTCGAGCCGGGCGAGATGATGATCTGGAATAACTATGTGCTCTTGCATGCGCGGACGAAGTTCGACGATTCGCCCCAGCACAAGCGCGATCTGTTGCGTCTCTGGCTGGACGTCGAAAATGGTCGTCCGGTAGTGCCCGAATTGTTCGCTTCCGCTAATATCTACGCCGAATTGTTCCGGCACCAGATGGCCCAGGCCGGCGACCGGCTGGGTTGAGACATCATGCGCTTCGTGTTAGATACTGAACAGGCTCTTGGTGCGGGCGGGGAGTGAACGTTGGATATGAAAACACGTGGGATGAAAACGGAAGCGGCGGCTACGCAAGCGATGTCAGAGATGCGCGGCATCGGCGAGCGCGTCGTGATTTCCCATCTCACCAAGCGTTACCGCGACGTGCTGGCGCTGGACGATGTCTCGCTCGACATCGCACCCGGCGAACTGCTCACCATCCTCGGCCCCAGCGGCTCGGGCAAGACCACCGCCCTGATGATCGTGGCCGGTTTTTCCGACGGCGCCTATCAGGGCGAAGTGGCCGTCGGCGGAAGGCGCATCGACCAGCTCGCGCCCAACCGGCGCGGCATCGGCGTGGTCTTCCAGCACCTCGAACTGTTCCCGCACATGAGCGTGGCCGACAACATCGCTTTCCCGCTGCGCATGCGCGGCTTGCCCGCCAGAGAGGTGCACGCGCGGGTGCACGGCGCACTTGACCTGGTGCGCCTGTCCGCCCTCGGCAAGCGCCTGCCGGCGCAGCTCAGCGGCGGCCAGCGGCAACGCGTGGCGCTGGCGCGCGCGCTGGTCTATGCACCGCCCGTCCTGTTGCTCGATGAACCGTTCGGCGCGCTCGACAAAAAGCTGCGCGAAGACATGCAGGCCGAACTGCGCGCCCTCAATCAGCGCCTCGGCATCACCGTCATTCACGTCACGCACGACCAGGTAGAAGCCATGGCCATCTCCGACCGTGTGGTGGTGATGAACGCCGGGCGTATCGAACAAGTCGGCACGCCGCGCCAAATCTACTTTGAACCGGCCTCGCGCTTTGTCGGCGAGTTCGTCGGCGAAGCGGTTTTCCTCGACGGCAAGGTGGTGGACGGCAGCGATACACAATCGGTATTCGAAAACCGGGACGGCCTGCGCAGCCTGGCCCGCTCAACTGTTGCCCTGCCACGCGGCAGCAGCGTCGCACTCATGCTGCGCCCGGAGCGCGTGCGACTGCTGGCAGCCGGGGACGATGCCGCTAATCGTTATCAGGGCAGAATCGTCGGCACGACCTTTACCGGCGACAAGATCCATTACCAGGTGGCGCTCGGCGCTGCGACGCGCGTCGCCGTCTCGATGCTCAGCAACGCCGCCTGTGCCGTCTTGCCCGTCGGCCAAGAGGTGAGCGTGGGCTGGAATAGGGAAGACGCCTTATTGATTGCAGCACCGTAGCACCTTCGTGAAGCCCTACACTAGTAACTCATCGTGAGCCCTCGGTTTGTTCTGATGTTCCAAGGAGAAAATGTCATGCAAAAATCATTTGGCGGTAAGACCCTGGCCGGCCTGGTCGCATGTTTCATGTGGTGCGGTGCGGCGCTGGCGCAGCAGTCGCTGGTCGTTGCTTCTTACGGCGGCCAGTTTCAGGACATGCAGCGCAAGGCCTTGTTCGAGCCGTTCACCAAGGCGACTGGCATCAAGATCACCGACGTCAGCGGCGTATCGGTGGCCAAGGTGAAGTCGATGGTCATGACCGGCAACGTCGAATGGGATGTCTTCATCACCAGCACGGCCGATCACGCGCAACTGGTGCAGAGCAATCTGCTCGACGACATCGATTACAGCAAGATGGACCAGAAGGTGCTGGCCGAGTTGCCCAAGAATGCGGTACAAAAGAAAGTGCTCGGCACGCAATGGACCGCCCAGGTTATCGCCTACAACACCAAGGCTTTTCCGGGCGGCAGCCACCCGCAGTCGTGGGCCGATGTGTGGAATGTGCAGAAGTTTCCCGGTCCGCGCATCATGCCTGCCGGTAATTACGTAGTGAACCCGATCGAGCCGGCCCTGTTGTCGGCCGGGGTCGGCAAGGACAAGGTGTATCCGCTCGACTTGAACAAGGCTTACGACCAGTTGACCAAGCTGCGCCCGCAAGTGATTCGCTGGATCAATTCCGGCTCTGCCGTGCCGCAGGCGCTGGTCGATGGCGAGGCAGTGGTCGGCATGGCCAATTCCTTGCGCATCCAGGAATTGAAAGATGGCGGCGCGCCGGTCGATTATGTCTGGAACGAAGGCATCGTCAGCATGACCCATTGGGCACTGCCCAAGGGCGGCAAGAACCGCGAGGCGGCGCTCAAGTTTCTCGAATTTGTCTCGCGCGTGGAACAGCAGACCGCCATGGCACGCAATAGCGTGGCGCCGGTCAATCAACGCGCTTTCGACCTGCTGACGCCGCAGGAACGCAGCGTCCTGCCGTCGGCGCCGGAAAATTTTTCCAAGCTGTTCGTGCTGCAAACCGCGCCGTGGCTGACGCGCAGCGCGACAGGACAAACCGTTTACGAGGAGAACGTGGGGAAATGGATTTCGTGGAGCACGCGTCAATAACCCTTCGCTTCCCCCTGACATATGCAGCGCCGCCGTTAGGAGTCGCGCAGCATGCACACCGACTCCTAAGAAAGCAGCATCCACATGGCAAACACGGGGCCGCAGGTCGCGCATGAATATTCCCTTGGCCGTTTCGAGGCTGGTCGCGGCCGGCTGGCCGCATCCCTGGCCAATCCCTGGTTTCTTCTGCTTCCCGCTTTACTGCTCCTGATTCCCTGCTACATCGCCCCCTTGGGCAAGCTGTTCGGCACCAGTTTCGGCGACGATGGGCTGTCGCTTGCGTACTACCGCCAGGCCTTGGGCGACGCCGGTTACCTGAGCATCCTGTACCGCTCGCTGGTGATCAGTTTCCAGGTAACGGTGCTGACGGTCTTGATCGGTTATCCGCTGGCCTACGGGATTGCGAAGGCGCCGCCGCACCGCCAGAACCTGCTCCTGCTGCTGGTCGCCATTCCGCTCTGGACCAGCACGCTGGTGCGCTCTTTCGCCTGGATCATCCTGCTGGGCCGGGAAGGCGTGCTCAACCAGATGGGCATGGCGTTGGGTGTGCAAGACGCGCCGGTGCAGATGCTGTATCAGCGCGTGGCGGTGCTGACCGGCTTCGTGCACATCATGGTGCCCTACCTGGTGTTTCCGCTGGTGAGCGTCATGCGCCAAATCCCGCGCGGCCTGTCGTCCGTCGGCATGAGCCTGGGGGCGGGGCCGGTCAATGCCTTCTGGCTGATTTTCTTCCCGCTCAGCCTGCCCGGTGTCGCTTCCGGCGCGGTACTGGTCTTCGTCCTGTGCACCGGCTATTTCGTTACGCCGGCGCTGCTGGGCGGACTGGGCGACATGACGTATGTCATGCTGATCCAGCAGCAGGTCGAAGTGACGCTCAACTGGCCGCTGGCGGCGGCGATGTCCGTGATCCTGCTGCTGGTGACCTTGTTCCTGGTGCTGCTGCTGGGGCGTTTCATGCGCGCCGGCGGCGAGGGCAGCAGCCACGCCATTGCCCATACAGCCAGACCCGGCAAGCTGATTGCTGCTGCCTGCGCCCTGCTCGGTCGCTGCGGCGCACGCTGGATGCGATGGGTGCCATCGCTGCAATGGCGCCCAGCCGACCGGCATCGTGTCTCCTTCGTCGGCGCATGGGGCTGGATCACGATCGCCTTTTTGCTGATTCCGATTGCGCTCCTGTTCCCGCTTTCGCTCAGTTCGGCGCCTTACCTGCAGTTCCCGCCATCGTCCCTGTCGGTGCGCTGGTATGCCAATTTCTTTGCGCGCCAGGATTGGACCGCGGCGGCCCTGCTGAGTATTCAGGTCGGGCTGGCCGTCATGCTGGTGGCAACCGCCATCGGCACCGCCGCTGCAGTGGCGTTTAGCCGGCTCGAAGGGCGCTTATCGCGACTGATGTACGGACTCCTCATCTCGCCCCTGTTCGTGCCGACGCTGGTGATTTCAGTGGCGCTGTACTTCGCGTTTGTTCCGTACCGGCTGGTCGGCACGCGGCTGGGATTGATTCTCGGGCATACCCTGATTGCGCTGCCGATTGTCGTCATCATCGTGATGGGCAGCCTCAAGCGCATTCACCTGGGACCGGAACGGGCCGCCATGAGTCTGGGAGCGGGCCGCGTGCGCGCATTCATGGCCACCACCTTTGTCTCGATCCGGCCGAGCATCGCCTCGGCGGCGCTGTTCTCCTTCCTCGCTTCCTTCGACGATGTCGTGATTGCGCTCTTTCTGAGCGGCGCCAACAGCACGCTGACCAAGCGCATGTGGGATGGCGTGCAACTGGAGATCGATCCCACCATCGCCGCCGTATGCGCCATGCTGATCATGGCGTCCATCGCCGTCGCGCTCAGCCTGATGTGGCTGAAGCGGAATGCGGCAGAAGAGCCGGCTGGGGCATAGCGCCTTGTTGTTTTTCCGCGGTAGCAAGACCGGTGTGACTTGCCATGCGGCATTGTCTGAGGGAATATTTCCTTGGTATCGGAAATGCCTTGTATCGTCGGCAATCCGGGTCCACATCAAAAAAACCGATCAAGGAGAAAAAATGAGGAGCATGTTGAAAGCAGTCGCGTTGAGCCTGTTTATTGCCTGCGGCATGGCTTCCGCCGCCGATAAAGGATCGGCTGAGGAAGCGGTCGCGATGGTCAAGAAGGCGGTCGCCTACATCAACGAACATGGGCAGGAAAAGGCATTCGCCGAATTTGCCAATCCGGCCAACACACAGTTCCATGACCGCGACTTGTACATCTTTGTTTATGACATGGGCGGAACATGTGTTTCTCATGGCAATAACCCCAAGATGGTTGGCAAGAACTTGCTGGACATGAAAGACCATGACGGCAAGTTCATCATTCGGGGCTTCATCGACATCGCCAATACCAAGGGCAAGGGCTGGTTCGATTACAAATGGCCGAATCCGGTCAGCAAAGCCGTGGAGCAGAAATCGGGCTATGTCGAAAAGACCGGTAACCTGATCGTCGGCTCCGGTATCTACAAGTAAGGCACCGCACAGGAACAAGTTGCACAATGTTGCCCGCCGTAGCGGGCGCGCTGCAGCGTTGCTCGTCGTCGCCATAGCCCGCTATGACTCCTCCTCGCGCCTTGCATCGCCTCCCGCTACGACCGCCAAATTGCACAAGTTATTCCTGCGCGGCGACACCCCGGTCACCATGCGGCTGTACAAACCGGTGCTGGTCGATGCCCAGACGACGCAAGTCACCGACAGCCGTGGTCGGCCAACACCCTCGGCGGGAGCCGGAAATGAAAAGCGCCTTCATGCGCCTGTGGGGCGCACCCGTCCTGATCGCCTGCACGACAGCCGTTGGTTTGCTTGCCGCGCTGCTGGGCGACGATGGATGGGATTGGCTTTCTGCCGTGACGCTGGCGGTGCCGGTTGTCGCCTGCGCATGGTACGGTTTCGTGCGACGTACCTCGCGCT
>DATLHT010000031.1:0-3133 GCA_035539795.1 Burkholderiaceae bacterium | reverse complement strand
GCTTTACAGCGTGCCTGGCGTCGCCGAGGTCGCATCGGTCGGTGGAATGCCGATCGCGTCGCATTTCTTCCGCTTCTGGCTCTGGATGACCACCGGCATGGTCACCAAGGAATGGACGGCCATCCACCGCAAGCACCACGCCAAGTGCGAACACGAAGGTGACCCCCACAGCCCGGTGGTGTTCGGAATCAAGAAGGTCTTCTATGCAGGCAGCGAGTTGTATCGCATTGAAGCCAAGAACCAGGACACCCTGGAGCGCTACGGCCACAACACCCCGAACGACTGGGTCGAAAAGCACATCTACACCGGCCGCTCGCGCCTAGGCGTGAGCCTCATGCTCATCATCGACGTGGCGCTGTTCGGCGTCATCGGCCTGACCGTGTGGGCCGTGCAGATGCTGTGGATCCCGATCCACGCTGCCGGCGTCATCAACGGCATCGGCCACTACTGGGGTTATCGCAACTACGATTGCGAGGATGCGTCGACCAATGTCCTGCCGTGGGGCATCATCATCGGCGGCGAAGAGCTGCACAATAACCACCACACCTATGCTACGTCGGCCAAGTTCTCGATCAAGTGGTACGAGTTCGACATCGGCTGGGGCTACATCCGCGGCCTCGAGATGCTGGGCCTCGCCAAGGTCAAGAAGCTGCCGCCCAAGGCCAAGCTCCTCGCCGACAAGCGCGCGGTGGACCACAATACGCTGGAAGCGATCATCGCCAACCGCTATGACGTGATGGCCCGCTATACCAAGGCGCTGAAGACGGCCTATCGCGATGAGCTGTCCAAGCTGAAGGGCGCCAAGGTAGTGGAATACCGTGCCCTCAAGCCGGCCCGCAAGTGGTTCCACCGCGACGAGGCCAAGCTGGCGCCGCCGCAGCGTGAGCAGCTGAACCAGATCGTGTCGCACAGCAAGGCGCTGGAAACGTTTATCGAGATGCGCCGTGAACTGGCCGCCATCTGGGGCCGCTCCAACGCGACCCGCGAGCAGTTGCTGCAGCAGTTGCAGGCCTGGTGCCACCGCGCCGAGGCCAGCGGCATCCACGCGCTGCAGGAATTCTCGTTCCGCCTGCGCCGGTACGCCTGACGCTCCCCGGCGGGAAGCGGCTGCCCGATGTGAAAGCCCCGCAGCAGCGGGGCTTTTCTTTTGGCACAATGGCCCCATCTTGCATCGCACCAGAGTGCAGGTGCGACACCAGAGTGCAGGTGCGATGTACGTGCAGTACGGAGACTGACATGACCCCACAATCCATCAAAACTGTAACTTTCGACAAGCCCGACCAGGGCGGTGCGGCCTGCGTGGCGCACGCCTGGGCCAAGGTGCCGCCGGCACTGACACGTGACGAGCGCGAGGCGCTCAAGGCACGCATCCGCACGCTGCTGAAGGAGCGCAACGCGGTGCTCGTGGCTCACTATTACGTGGATGCCGACCTGCAGGATCTGGCCGAGGAAACCGGCGGCTGTGTCTCCGATTCGCTCGAAATGGCACGCTTCGGCCGCGACCATCCGGCGCAGACCCTGGTGGTCGCCGGCGTGCGCTTCATGGGCGAGACGGCCAAGATCCTGAGTCCCGAAAAAACCATCCTGATGCCTGACCTCGACGCGACCTGTTCGCTCGACCTCGGTTGCCCGGCCGATGAATTTGCGGCTTTCTGCGATGCGCATCCGGACCGTACCGTGGTGGTATATGCCAACACGAGTGCCGCCGTGAAGGCGCGTGCGGACTGGATGGTCACGTCGAGCATCGGCCTGCAGATCGTCCAGCACCTGCACGAGCGTGGCGAGAAGATCCTGTGGGCACCGGACCGCCATCTGGGCAGCTATATCCAGAAGAAGACCGGGGCCGACATGCTGCTGTGGCAGGGCTCGTGCCTGGTGCATGACGAATTCAAGAGCGTCGAACTCGATATCCTGCGTGCCGAGCATCCGGGCGCCAAGGTGCTGGTTCATCCGGAGTCGCCTGAAGCCGTGGTGGCGCAGGCGGACGTCGTCGGCTCGACCTCGCAACTGATCGCTGCTGCCCAGCATCTCGATGCCAAGGAGTTCATCGTGGCGACCGATAACGGCATCCTGCACAAGATGCGCATGGCGGCGCCGGGCAAGATATTCATTGACGCGCCCACGGCGGGCAACGGCGCCACCTGCAAGAGCTGTGCACATTGCCCGTGGATGGCGATGAACGCCTTGACCAATCTCGCAGAGGTACTGGAAACCGGCAGCAATGAGATCCATGTCGATCCGGAGATCGGCCGTCAGGCCCATACCTGCATCGACCGCATGCTGACCTTCGCTGCGGCACAAAAGGCCAATATGCGTCCTGCCAGCGATCTCGCCAAGGCGCAGGAAAATTTTCAGGGAATCGGTCCGGCATGAACGCAGACACCATTTTTGCTTCCTATGGTCCGGCCCTGCAGGCCGCGCTGACCGCCAACGTCGCTGCGGCAATTACCGAGGACGTCGGTACTGGCGATGTCACCGGCTTGCTGGTGCCAGCGGACAGTATCGTACAGGCGCGTGTGCTGGTGCGCGAAGCGGCGGTGCTATGCGGCCGGCCATGGTTCGATGCCTGCATGCGCGCAGTCGATCCGGCCCTTCAGGTGCGCTGGTTGCAAGAAGAGGGTGCAACCTTGCAACCGGATACCGTGGTTTGCGAAATCAGCGGGCCCGCGCGTTCATTGCTCACGGCCGAGCGGCCTTCGCTGAATTTCCTGCAGTTATTGTCCGGCGTGGCGACAGCTACGCACCGGTATGCAAAGGCGATCGCCGGTACGCGCGCACGCGTGCTCGATACGCGCAAGACGCTGCCCGGCCTGCGATTGGCCCAGAAGTATGCAGTACGGATCGGGGGCGGAGAAAATCAGCGCCTGGCGCTGTATGACGGCATCCTGATCAAGGAAAACCATATCGCCGCGGCTGGGGGCGTCACGGCAGCCGTGCGCGCGGCCTATTCGCTCGGGCGCGACGTGCCGGTGCAGGTCGAAGTCGAGACGCTGGAGCAGCTCGACGAGGCGCTCGCCGCAGGTGCGACCTCGGTGCTGATCGATAACTTCACGCGCGAGCAGATGGTCGAAGCCGTGCGCCGCAATGCCGGCCGCGCTTTGCTGGAAGTCTCGGGCGGCGTGAACATCGACAC
>DATLHT010000030.1:0-5324 GCA_035539795.1 Burkholderiaceae bacterium | reverse complement strand
CTCGGGCGCGCGCTCGTCCGCGTCGTCGTACAGGAAGATGATGTCGAGGTCGGAGGCATAGCCCAGTTCCTTGCCGCCGAGCCGCCCATAGGCCACCACCGCAAAGCGCGGCGTATCGCGATGGCGTTTCGGCAACTGCTGCCAGACAGTCTCGAGCACCACATCGAGCATGACGTCTGCGAGATCGGAGAGCCGGTCGCCGATCTGCTCGACGGTGAGCACGCCCTGCAGGTCCTGCAGCAGGATGCGGAAGGTTTCGGCATGGTGTTCGCGGCGCAGGATATCCATCTGCGTCTCGACCTGGCCGTCGGACATCGCCAGCTGGCTGGTGAGGCGCTGGCGAAACGCCGCCCAGTCGGGCAGCGCCAGCAGTGCATCGGTGTCGAGCAGTTCGTCGAGCAGTTGCGGATGGCGCGTGAGATAGTCGGCCGCCCAGCGCGAGGCATGCAGCGTGTCGGCCACACGCGCCATGGCCTGCGGATACTCGGACAGCAGTGACAGATAAGAGGCACGCCGGCTGATCGCTTCGAGAAAATCGAGAAAGCGTGCCATGGTGCGATCGGGATGGGCCTGCTTCGCGGAGAGTTCGAGCGCGCGTTCGACCAACTGGTCGAAACGCAGCCGGCTACTGTCCGGCATGGCCCGGTAGCGCGACGCCTCGCTGGTCGCGCGCAGGCGTGCCAGCAGCGCTTCTGCATCGTCGTAGCCGAGCGTCTGCAGGGCCGCGCGGCAGGTGTCGGCACTCGCCTCGCCCTGCAGGCATTGCTGCCAGATGCTGCCACACTGCCCGCCTTCCTGACGGGCTGCGAAAGTCGCCTCGAACTGCTGCTCGACGCAGTCGAGATGCGGCTGCAGTGCGGCCAGCAGGTCGTCGTAGCTGTCCATGCCCATCATGGCGGCCACGGCCTGCTGGTCGGCCGCGGAGGTCGGCAGGTGATGCGTCTGAGCATCGTCGAGATATTGCAGGCGATGCTCGAGCTGGCGCAGGAAACGGTACGCCGTCGACAACTCCACGACCGCCTCCGGCGCGAGCAGGCCGCGGTCCTCGGCGAGGGCCAGCACCTGCAGCGTGGGCCGCACGCGCAATGCTGGATCCTGGCCACCGCGGATCAGCTGGAACACCTGGGCGGTGAACTCGATTTCGCGGATGCCGCCGCGTCCCAGCTTGATATCGAAAGCGCGCTGGTTGAGCGCATGCCCCGCCAGCCCGGCCTCGCGCTTGCCCGCCTCGGCGCGGATCTGCGCATGCAGGGAACGGATTGCAGAGATCACGCCATAGTCGAGATAGCGGCGGAATACGAATGGCGTGGTCAGTTGCTCGAGCAGCGCCACCGCACTGCGGCTGTGGTCACTCTCCACGGCAGACACCACGCGCCCCTTGATCCAGGCATAGCGCTCCCATTCGCGCCCCTGCACCATGAAATATTCTTCCAGCATCGCCAGGCTGCAGACCAGCGGACCCGCATCGCCGTTGGGCCGCAGACGCATGTCGACGCGAAAGACAAAACCGTCCTCGGTGACATCCGACAGCATCTGGATCAGGCGCCGGCCGAGGCGGATGAAATATTCATGGTTGGAGAGGCTACGCTTGCCATCGGCGGTCTCGCCTTCCTCGTCGTACAGAAAGATCAGATCGATATCCGACGACACATTCAGTTCGCGTCCGCCCAGCTTGCCCATGCCGACGACGATCAGCTCCTGGCGTTCGCCGCTCTGCTCACCGACCGGATAACCAACCTGCGGCGCCATGTCCGCCGTGAGCTGCGCCAGCGCCGTGCGCACCGCGCACTCGGCCAGCAGGGTCATGGCTTCAGTCACCTCGGCCAGCGTCATCAGGCCGCGCAGGTCGCGCTCCATGATCAGCGCCATGGTGTCCTGCCGCAGCCAGCGCAAGGCCTTGGCCAGTGCAGCATCGCCCGGTCCGGCAGCCGCTTCGGCGCGTTCGCGGAGGTGGGCCAGCCGCGCGTCCAGCCATGCCGCATCGAGCGGCTGGCGGGACTGCGCCACGTCGGCCAGATGCGCCGCGCACGCCGGCCGAGCCGATACAATGCGGTGCAGATAACGCGAGAAGCGCGGCGCCAGCAATGCGCCGTCCGCGTCACCAGAAGGCACCGGACGTGCTGGGAGTCGAGAAAACAAGGGTTCTGACATGAGCGGAAATCGGAGGAACCGGCAATGCCGGCTGGCGGTCTGTTCATCCATCCCGGTGCACATGCGCCAGGAAAGCACATCGTTTGCCCTGCACCTTGGTCAATACGGTCAATGCCAGGCGCGGACCCAATGAGTCGGGCGTCGCGCAACCCCGCCGCATGGATCGCGCCGGCGGAAACCATCCGTCTGGCCGCAGACGCTACACGAGCAAGGCAAGGCCACCGCCAGAATCATTTTGAAACCACCTCTTAGGTGGGCACTACAGTATTGACGGATAATCTGCCCATGTCCAGCCGCGCGGCTCCGCCTGCTCCCGCCACTCCGCCCACGTCCGCACCACCCCGCAACCTGGTGCGGCGGATGGCACGCATCGCCGTGCGGATCGCGCTCGTGCTTGTGCTACTGGCTGTGGCCGGCATCGCGGCATTGCGCTTCGTGGTGTGGCCACAGGCCAATGTCTCGCATGCCTGGCTCGAGCGCGAACTCTCCGAGCGCTTGCAGATCCAGCTCTCCATCGGCCAGCTGGAAACATTCTGGGACGGCTGGCGACCGGCCTTCCGTATACGCACACTGCGCGGCACCGATGCTGAACGGCGCGACGTGCTCGCAGCGGGGATGCTGGAAGGCGCGGTTTCGTGGCGTTCCGTATCGCACTTCAATCTGCTGTTCCACACACTGCGCATCGACCAGGCAGATGTACTCGTGCGACGCGACAAGCAGGATCGCTTGCACGTGGCAGGCGTCCCTATCAGCCCCGGCCCGGCGTCCGAAAACAACCCGGCGCTCGGCTGGCTGCTGCAGCAAGGACAACTGACCGTACACGACGCCAAGGTACGCTGGCGCGATGAGTATGCCGACCAGCCGACGCTGGAAATTGGCGACATCACGCTCGAAACTTCGCGCCGCACGCTGTATCACAAGGTGCAGTTGCGCGCCCATGCACAACCGCTATCCCCCGCCCCGATCAGCATCTCCGCCGATTTTCGCAGCGCGCTGCTGGGCAGCGCTGGCGACTGGCGTACCTGGCATGGCCAGAGCAGCTGGGATGTGCAGGGCCTGCGCATGGCGGCCCTCACACGGTATCTGCCACCCAGCCTGCGACCCGCCACCATGCGCACGGGCAGCATCACCAGCAGCGGCAGCGCCGAATTCAATGACGGCACGATCATCCGCAGCCAGTTACGCATGCGCGTGCAGGATCTCGACATGCAGTGGCGCGCCGATACCGACCCGATCCATCTGCAGAGCGGCCAGGCCTTTCTGGTTCACCACGGCAACAGTAAGGGCGAGCACTCGGTGGTCCTCGACCATCTGCTATGGCGTGCCGCGCATGAGGAAGGCGCGCCCGCGCGCCGGGGCGACGCAGCCGCGCGCGACGAGCAGGCCGAACTGCTGCCGCCGCGCAATGGCCTACGCAACGTCACCTTCGGCTGGGCCCTGGGGGCCGACCAGCGTTTCCGGCAACTGTCGCTGAAGGCAGCCGAGATCGACCTCGATGCGGTGCGCAACCTCGCCATCCGCCTGCCCGTCGAACCGGCGGCGCTTGATGTCATGCGCCGGCTGCAGATGGGCGGCCGCGTGGAGAATCTCGATCTGTCGTGGCGGCGCGACGCAGCTCGCGTCACCGAAGGCACGCGCGCTGGCTTGCGCTACTCGGCCCGCGGCGCGCTGCGCAATGTGCGGTTCGACGCGCTGCCGCATTTGCCCGGCAACGATCCGCGCCAGGCCGAGACCCTGCGCACGCCCGGCGCGGCCGGCCTGACGGGCCATTTCGAAGCCACCGAACGCGGTGGCGTGGCAACCTTCGACAGCCAGCAATTGACCCTGACGCTACCCGGCGTCTTCGACGAACCGCAGCTGGCGCTCGACACGCTGCAGGGCCGCTTGCTGTGGCAGTGGCACGGCGACCAGCTGGAAGTGCGGAGCGAGCGCATGAGTTTCGCCAATGCCGATGCCGCCGGCTCGGTTAGCGGCGCATGGCGCAGCACCGGCAAGAGTCCGGCGGGCACGCTCGATATCAAGGGCCGCCTCGACCATGCGCATGTCCGGCAGGTCCCGCGCTACCTGCCGTCGGCGATTTCCGCGGACGTGCGCCACTATCTGTCGGGCGCGCTGCTCGGTGGCGAGGCACGCAACGTCACTTTCGTGGCGCGCGGCGACCTCGCCGATTTCCCGTTCCATGACAGCAAGCACGGCGAATTCCACGTCAAGGTGCCGGTCGAGGGACTCACCTACCAGCCCGCCCCGGCGGAACTGGAGAACGGGCAGCCGGCCTGGCCATCGTTCGAAGGCGGCACGGGCCAGGTGGTGTTCGAACGGCGCGGCATGCATTTCGTCGTGGAGCGCGCCAATATCGCCGGCGTATCGGGGGTATCGGTCGCCAATGTCCAGGGGCAGATCGACGACATGGATGCCGCCGATTCCGCACTGCGCATCACCGGACAGGCAAGCGGCACGATGCAGGGTTTCATCCAGTACGTGAACCGCAGCCGGCTCGGTACATGGTCCGGACAGTTCACGGCGCAGTCGCGCGCCACAGGCACGGGCGATCTCGCGCTATCGCTCGACATGCCGCTGCATCATGTCGCCCAGACCAAGGCGAACGGCAAGCTGCGCGTCGTCAACAGCGACCTCGCGCTGCTGCCCGACCTGCCGGCCTTCATGCGCACCAATGGCGCCATCCTGATCACGGAACGCGGCCTCACGCTGGACGGCATGCGCACCACATTCGCAGGTGGCGAGTTGGTGCCCACAGGCGGCACCCAGCGCGACGGTTCGACACGCTTCGAAGGCAAGGGCCAGATCTCGGCACGCGGCCTGCAGGCCTTGCGCGGCGATCCGCTAGGCCCGCTCGGCGCCCGGCTGAGCGGCAGCGCGCCCTATACGGCCGCGGTCACGCTGCAGGGCGGACGCGTCGCCGTCAACGTGGATAGCTCGCTCGAAGGTCTGGCCATCAACCTGCCCGCCCCCATCGGCAAGAGTGCCGCCCAGGCGATACCGCTGCGCGTCGAACTGAAACCCGGTAACAACGGGGTCAACAGCACGGACGCACTCAGCGCGCAACTCGGTTCGGCGATCCAGGCGCGCTATGAGCTCCAGCACGCATCCGGCGTGCTCAAACCCGTGCGCGGTGGTATCGGCGTCAACCAGCCGCCGCCCGCGCCTGCCAGCGG
>DATLHT010000029.1:0-4749 GCA_035539795.1 Burkholderiaceae bacterium | reverse complement strand
GCCAGCAGCCCGTGCACGACTGCGACCACGGCCGGTGTCTTGCCTGCTCCGCCGACCGTGACATTGCCGATGATCACCACCGGCACCGGAACACGAACCGAGGTGAGCCAGCCGCGCCGGTACGCTGCGCGGCGCAGGCTGGCGATCACGCGGAACAGCAAGCCGAGTGGCAGGAGGGACCAGGCCAGGACCCCGCGTCGCTGCCACTGCCGGGTGATGAAGCTGCTGATACGCGTGCCCAGCGTGGCGCGAAATGGCGGGCGCGAGGTGGGCTGGGCGTGAGGCATGATCAGCGGGCTGTCTGCGTTTGTGCTGCGAAGGTCAGGCGATCGAGCCCTGCTTCGCGCGCGGCCTGCATGGCTGTGACCACGCTCTGGTGGGCGGCCTGCGCATCGGCACTGATGATCAGCACCGGCGTATTGCCGGCCGCCTGCCGTGCGGCACCGAGGGCCGTGGCCAGGGTGGCGACAGAAGGGTTGTCGACGCGTTTGCGGTCGATGGAGTAATCGCCGCCGGCGCTGATACCCATGACGATCTCGCGCGGACGGTCCTGCGTACGTTCCGCGTCGGCGGTCGGTAGCTGGATCTGCAGTTCGGTGTATTTCGAGTAGGTGGTCGTGACCATGAGGAAGATCAAGATCACCAGCAGCACATCGATCAGCGGAATCAGGTTGATTTCCGGTTCTTCGCGCCGGGCGTGTGGACGGAATCGCATGCGGGCCGTCCGTTCAACCGTGCCGCACAGGCAGGATCGCGTCGAGGTACGTGCTGGCGCGATACTCCAGTTCTGCCACGTAGTCGTCCACTGTACGGCGGAAATGGCGCCAGGCGATCAGCGCGGGAATGGCCACGATCAGGCCAAAGGCGGTGTTGTACAGGGCGATCGAAATACCATGCGCGAGCTGTTGCGGATTGGTGGTGCCGCCCGCCGACTGACTGCCGAAAATCTCGATCATGCCGATGACGGTGCCGAGCAACCCCAGCAGTGGCGCCACGGCGGCGATGGTGCCGAGGGCATTGAGGTAGCGCTCGAGATGATGCGCCACGCGGCGACCGGCTTCCTCCACCACTTCCTTGGCGGCATCACGCGTCGTATGCGGCTGCAGCACCACATGGCGCAGGCCCGCGGCAAGCACGCGACCGAGCGGGGAGTTCTGCTCCAGCGTATTCACGACTTCCGGTGTCGCACGACGGTGATGCGCCACCTGCAGGGCTTCGTCATACAGTCTGGGAGGGAGGATCTTCTTGCGTTGCAGGGAAACGAAGCGCTCGACGATCAGCGCCAGGGCAATGACGGAGGCCAGGAGCAGCGGCCAGATGGGCCAGCCGGCGGCTTGAATGATGGCGAACACAGGGAACCTCGGTCAGATGATGGGCGAACGCGCCGGATCACGCTCGCGCGGAACGCCACCCGGCACGTGGCACGCAGGGCACGATTGGACGTGCCCGCAGTGCACAAAACAGGGTGCACTCTACCGCGCAGCGTGCATCGGGGCAAGACAATGGCGGTCCCGGCTTTCCACAAGTGGGGCGGACAGCACTGTGGATGGCATGTGGACAAGTCCGGAATAAGTCGCCTAACCCGATGATTTTAAACGGCGCTCGAATGTGCGCCTATTTTTTGGGCAGATCGGTGGGGTAGGCCGCGGTGGCCCCGGCATGTGGCTCCATGCCGGGGCAGCGGTTCTCCTACTCTTCCTGGAAGGCGACTTCGCGGGTCTGTCGCACGGCGGGCAGGGCGACGATGGCCACCAGCAATGCCGCGCCAATCAGCAGCGATACCGAGATGGGCCGTGTCACGAAGACCGAGAAATCGCCGCGCGACAGCAGCATGGCGCGCCGGAAGTTTTCCTCCATCATCGGCCCGAGCACGAAGCCGAGCAGCAGCGGCGCCGGCTCCAGCGCGAGCTTCACGAACACATAGCCGATGAGACCGAAGGCCGCTGCCTGGAACACATCAAAGGTGTTGTTGTTGACTGAGTACACGCCAATCGAGCAGAACACCAGGATCGCCGGATACAGGTAACGGTACGGTACCTTGAGCAGCTTGACCCACAGGCCGATCATCGGCAGGTTCAGCACGATGAGCATCAGGTTGCCGATCCACATGGAGGCGATCAGACCCCAGAACAGCGCCGGATCGCTCGTCATCACCTGTGGCCCGGGCTGGATGTTGTGGATGGTCATCGCACCGACCATCAGCGCCATCACCACATTCGACGGAATGCCGAGCGTCAGCAGGGGAATGAACGAGGTCTGCGAGCCGGCGTTGTTGGCCGCCTCCGGTCCGGCCACGCCTTCAATGGCGCCCTTGCCGAATTCTTCCGGATACTTCGATAACTTCTTCTCCATGGTGTACGACGCGAATGACGACAGCGTAGCGCCGCCGCCAGGCAGAATGCCGAGCAAGGTGCCAATAATCGTGCCGCGTGTGGCTGCCGGAAGCATGCGTCGGAAATCGGCAGCAGTCGGGAAAAGCGTGGTGATGCGATTGGTAAATGTTTCGCGTTTCTCACGTTGCTCCAGATTGATGATGATCTCGGCAAAACCGAACAGGCCCATTGCCAGGGCTACGAAATTCAGGCCATCGGTCAATTCCGGAATGTCGAAGGAAAAGCGTGCCGCTCCCGAATTGACGTCAGTTCCAACCATGCCGAAGATCAGTCCGAGAATGATCATGCCAACGGCCTTCATGAGTGACCCGGATGCCAGCACGACCGCGCCGATCAGACCCAGTACCATCAATGAGAAGTATTCAGCAGGGCCAAACTTGAATGCCAGTTCCGACATTGGCGTCGCAAAGGCCGCGAGCACCAGCGTGGCTACGCAGCCCGCTCCGAAGGAGCTGATCCCGGCAGTCGCCAGCGCCACGCCGGCGCGTCCCTTGCGTGCCATCTGGTACCCGTCGATGGCGGTGACGACGGATGACGATTCGCCAGGCAGGTTCACCAGAATCGCTGTCGTCGATCCCCCGTACTGCGCACCGTAGTAAATGCCTGCCAGCATGATGAGCGCAGCCACTGGCGGCAGGGCGTACGTCGCCGGCAACAGCATGGCGATGGTCGCCGACGGACCGAGTCCGGGCAGCACGCCGATCAGCGTGCCGAGTAGGCAACCGACAAAGGCATAGGTGACATTCTGCAGGCTGAGCGCGGTGGAAAAACCGAGCATGAGGTGGTCAATCAGTTCCATGTCTCACCTCACTCGAGAAACGACGGCCAGACCGGCAATTGCAGATTCAGGCCGTAGATGAAGGCCCCAAGCGAGATCGACAGCAACAGCAGCGCGTTCAGCACCGCACCCTTCCAGCCGAATTCATGGCTCGCCATACTGGCAAGGATCACCATCAGGACCAGCGACAGCGCCAGTCCCAGGGGACGCAGCAGTAGCCCGAACAGCACCACCGAGCCCAACACCCAGATGGTGGTGCGCATATCCAGATGCGGAATCGCGTCGCGTTCGGCACTGATCCGCAGCGACTGCAGCAGCACGATCCCACCGATCGCAGCAAGAATGACTCCCAGCCAGAACGGAAAATACCCCGGCCCCATGCGGGCGGCAGTGCCCATCGTGTAACTGGTCGAGACATACGACACGCTCGCCCCGATCACCATATAAAGCAGGCCGGCAGCGAAGCCTTTCTGGCTGCGAATTTCTAACGAACGACGCATCACACCTCCATCTTGAGTTGACGTATGGGAATAGCGGATCAGGATTCTTGGCGGCCGGTTGTGCCGCCAGGGCGCGTACAAGCCGCCATATGGACACCATGCACATCGCGCACGGCATTCGCCCTCGAGAGCGTTGCTCTGAGGAAATCAGGTCTTCAGAAGATTTAAGTCATGGTATGACATAAATTACATCACAGCATGAGGTATTACCCTAGGCGCAGAAAGTTTCCCTCATGGCATGTGCCGAAGGATGGATGCAAGGGAACACAGGGTTTGTCGCGGCGCATGTGATAGATTCGTTACGCGCCCAATCCGTATCGACCAGCCTTGTCTTGAAGCCATGCCACGTAAGATTGCCTCCGCCATGCCGAAGGAAACGCTCGAGATCCTCTCCGAGTTCCGTTACCGATTGCGGCACTTTCTGCGTTTCAGCGAAGAAGCAGCCAAGGAGGCAGGCATTACCGTCTTGCAGTATCAGGTACTGGTCCATCTCGGCGGATTTCCGGGGCGAGACTGGGCCACGGTCAGTGAACTGGCTGAGCGCTTGCAGTCCCAGCCGCATGGAGTCGTCGCGCTGATCACTCGCTGCGAAGACATCGGGCTGGTGCGGCGCGTGCACAGCAAGACCGATCGCCGTCAGGTCGAAGTACACATGACGGCCCAGGGACGGAAGTGTCTGGACTTGTTGGCAGCGCGTCATTGGGAGATGCTGCCTGCTCTGGCGCAGGCGCTGCACGCCCTGGGGGATGATCTTGGCAGCCAACGATAAGTGGGCAATGAACTGAGCGTTTTCGGCGGTTGGACGACAATCGCTGCCTGGGGAAAGTGCTCAGCCGGATGTCCACAGCAATATCGGACAGAACTGTGAATGTCCTGTGGAAAAGTACCTGACAACGGCGATAAGCTATTGATTTTAAATACCTTGTGCAGGACTGCCTACTTCTTGTGCAGTAGGCGTCTCGTGGGCTTTTTTCCATGGTCATGGTATCGAGAGATGCAGTAGCGGCGCGATCCAGACGACGGGGAAGTGATGATCTCGTGGTATTCAGCCTCGGGTCGAACTGACTCCCCCAGAAAG
>DATLHT010000028.1:0-4603 GCA_035539795.1 Burkholderiaceae bacterium | reverse complement strand
CACTACCACCACAGCAAGACCGAGAAGTTCCTCGTCATCAAGGGGCAGGCGCGCTTCAAGTTCCGGCACATGCACACTGGTGAAACCCATGAGCTGCTGACCTCGGGCGACAAGTCTGAAATCGTCGAAACCGTCCCTGGCTGGACGCACGACATCACCAACATCGGCACCGAAGAAATGGTTGTGATGCTCTGGGCCAACGAGGTGTTCGATCGCGCGCGGCCGGACACCTTCGCTTGTCCGCTGTAGTCCCTCGGCTTTGGATCCATCTCCCATGAAAAAACTCAAAGTCATGACCGTGGTCGGCACTCGGCCCGAAATCATCCGCCTATCGCGTGTGCTGGCCCGGCTCGACGAGCACTGCGACCACGTGCTGGTGCATACCGGCCAGAACTACGACTACGAACTCAATCAGGTCTTTTTCGACGACCTGGGCGTGCGCAAGCCCGACCACTTTTTGAACAGCGCGGCCAATGCCACCAGCGCGGCCCACACCATCGGCAACCTCATCATCGCGGTGGACCAGGTGCTGGGCGAGGTGCAGCCCGAGGCGATGCTGGTGCTGGGCGACACCAACAGCTGCCTCTCTGTGATTCCGGCCAAGCGCCGCAAGATTCCGATCTTCCATATGGAGGCTGGCAACCGTTGCTTCGAACAACGCGTGCCCGAAGAAACCAACCGCCGCATCGTGGACCACACGGCGGACGTCAATCTGACCTACAGCACCATTGCGCGCGACTACCTGTTGCGCGAAGGCTTGCCACCTGATCTGGTCATCAAGACGGGCAGCCCGATGTTTGAGGTGTTGACGCACTATCGCCCGCGCATCGAAGCGTCCGATGTGCTGGAGCGTCTGGGCTTGGAGGCTGAGCAGTATTTCGTGGTCAGCGCTCACCGCGAAGAGAACATCGAGTCGCCTCAGTCATTCGCAAAGTTGGTGGCGGTACTGAATGCTGTGGCCGAAGACCACGGTCTGCCGGTCATCGTGTCGACGCACCCGCGCACGCAAAAACGCATCGACGCAACGGGCGCACGCTTTCATCCACAGGTGCGCTTGTTGAAGCCGTTGGGCTTTCACGACTACGTGAAGCTGCAGCTCTCGGCGCGCGCCACACTGTCCGACAGCGGCACGATCAACGAGGAGTCGTCGATCCTGAATTTCCCGGCGCTCAATCTGCGCGAGGCGCATGAACGGCCCGAAGGGATGGAAGAGGCCGCCGTGATGATGGTGGGCCTCGAGGTGGAGCGTGTGCGCCAGGGGCTGGCGATTCTGGAGAGCCAGCCGCGAGGCGATGCGCGCGGCTTGCGTCAGGTGGCCGACTACAGCATGCCCAATGTGTCGGACAAGGTGCTGCGGATCGTTCACAGCTACACCGACTACGTGAACCGCGTGGTCTGGAAGAAGTACTGACGTCACTATGCGATTGCTCGTCGTCTCTCAGTACTTCTGGCCGGAAAACTTCAGGATCAATGATCTTGTCGCCGAATTCGTGCGGCGTGGTCACCAAGTCACGGTGTTGACCGGCGTGCCCAACTACCCCGACGGCAAAGTCTTCCCCGCGTACCGCGATGACCCCGAGAAGTTTGCGCGCTATGAAGGGGCGGAGGTCGTCCGGGTGCCCATGTCTGCACGTGGAAAGGGAGGCATCCGGTTGATGCTGAACTTTGCAACCTTCGCGATCAGTGCCTCCGTGCTTGGGATGTGGAAGCTGCGAGGGCGCGACTTTGACGCGGTTCTCGCCTATGAGCCATCGCCCATCACGGTCGGCGTGCCCGCAGTTGCATTGCGAGCGGTAAAACGGGCACCGCTGGCTTTCTGGGTCCTTGACCTCTGGCCCGAGACGCTGGAAGCCATTGGCGTGGTTCGTTCGCCTTTCATCCTGCGTTCAGTGGGACGGCTTGTGTCGTTCATCTACAAGCGCTGCGACCTGATCCTGGCGCAGTCGAAAAGCTTTGTGCCTCAAATCAAGAAGTACGCGGGCAACAGCGGCCGAATCGAGTACTTCCCCAGTTGGGCCGAGATGCTGTTCGATGTAGAGCAAGCGGTTGCCGCGCCTGAGGTACAGGTCCAATCGGAAAGCTTCAATGTGATGTTCGCTGGAAACATCGGCGATGCTCAAGATTTTCCGGCGATCCTTGCGGCGGCAGAGATGCTCAAGGAACACAGAAACATCCGTTGGTTGATCGTTGGTGATGGCCGAATGGGGCAGTGGGTGGCCGATGAAATCCAGCGGCGCGGATTGCAGGAGTGCGTCCATATGCTGGGACGGCACCCAGTGGAGCGAATGTCCTCTTTCTTCAAGCATGCCGACGCATTGCTGGTCAGCTTGAAGAACGAGCCGATCTTCTCCATGACCATTCCTGGCAAGCTCCAGTCGTATCTGGCAGCAGGCGTTCCCGTATTGGCCATGCTGAACGGCGAAGGTGCTGACGTGGTGAAAAATGCCGCAGCTGGTTTGACTTGTAACGCAGGGGATCACAAGGAGCTTGCCAAGGCAGTTCTGGATCTCTCGAAAAAATCGGCTGAAGAACGCGAGGCAATGGGCGCGAATGGCCTTGCGTTGAGTGCCAGCGAATTCGAGCGAGGCTCGCTGATCAATCGATTGGAAGGATGGCTTCAGTCGCTGTCCTTTCCCGCCGCGGCCACAAAAAAACAAAGTGAGGCAAGATGATCTTGGTAACGGGAGCGACGGGCTTTGTAGGTACTGCGCTGATTGCGCGGCTGCTCGCTGATGGCCTGCCTGTACGCGCGGCGATTCGTCGTGAATCCGCGCTCGAGAATTTCAAGGTCGAAACCGCGATGGTCGGCGACCTCAGTGCGGAAACTGACTGGCAAGAAGCTGTCGCAAATGTTGAGGCTGTGATCCACACCGCCGCCCGCGTCCACGTGATGTCGGACGGTGCGAGCGATCCATTGATGGAATATCGGCACACGAATCTTCATGGAACGTTGCGACTGGCGCGGCAAGCCGCAGAGGCGGGGGTGCGACGCTTTGTCTTCGTGAGCTCCATCAAAGCCAACGGAGAAGCAACGTCGATCGGCGGTGCTTTTTCAGCGGATGGGCCGACAGCGCCGGTGGATCCATACGGCGTTTCCAAACTGGAGGCGGAGCAGGCCTTGCGAGAACTGGCAACGCAAACCGGAATGGAAGTGGTGATCGTTCGTCCGCCTCTCGTGTACGGCCCGGGCGTCAAGGCGAACTTCCGCACGATGATGAGCATCGTCGCGCACCGAATTCCGTTGCCGCTCGGGGGCATCACCGGCAATCGCAGAAGCATGGTGTCGCTCGACAATTTGGTGGATCTGTTGACTGCTTGCATGCACCACCCCGCAGCGGGCAATCAGACCTTTTTGGTTTCGGACGGTGAAGATCTTTCCACCGCACAACTGCTGAAACGCCTGGGGCAGGCCATGGGGAAGCCTGCGCGGCTGCTTCCTGTTCCGGCGAGTTGGTTGGAGCGAGGCGCTTCGATGCTGGGTCAAGCCCATGTCGCGCAACGACTCTGTGGCTCTTTGCAAGTCGACATTTCAAAGACGAGGGACTTACTGGGGTGGACGCCCCCCATTTCGGTTGACGAGGGCTTGAAAAGGACTGCAGAAGGATATTGGCGTGAAGCGTCTGTTTGATTTGTTTTTGGCATTGTGCGCGGGGGGCGTGTTGCTGTTGCCCGTCATGATCGTGGCGATAGCAGTACGCCTTACCTCTCGCGGGCCTGCTCTCTACTGGTCTGATCGGATCGGCCGCGATAACCGCATTTTCAAGATGCCCAAGTTCCGTAGCATGCGTGTCGGTACGCCGGCAGTAGCTACGCATTTGTTGTCCGACCCCAGGGTGTATCTGACGCCTATCGGCTCTTTTCTGCGCAAAAGCAGTCTCGACGAACTGCCGCAACTCTGGAGCATCTTGGTCGGGGACATGAGTTTTGTGGGGCCCCGACCAGCGCTCTTCAATCAGCAGGATCTGATCGATCTGCGGACGCAGCATGGTGTGGATGTATTGGTGCCGGGCCTGACGGGCTGGGCGCAGGTGAATGGACGCGATGAATTACCTATCCCTGCCAAGGTCCAGCTCGATATCGAATACCTTCAGCGTCGCTCGTTCTGGTTTGATATCCGCATCCTATGGCTTACCTTCGTCAAGGTGCTGAGGCGCGAAGGTGTGACGCACTGAACATGAGGCAGCAGATGAAAAAGCGCTTGCTGATCATTGGCGCGGGTGGTCACGGACGTTCCGTTGCTGAGGCCGCATTGCTCGGGCAGGACTATGCATTGACGGCGTTCCTGGACGACGCGGCCAAGTCACAGCAGCATCATTTGTGGGGCTGCCCGGTCTGGGGCACAACCGCAATGCTGGCCGACTGCCGTGGCCGAATCGATACGGTGATCGTGGCGATCGGCAACAACGCATTGCGTGAGGCCCTGCATCAGCAAGTCAAGGCGCAGGGATTGACGCTGGCGATGGTGGTTCATCCGGCAGCCATCGTGTCGCCCACAGCCACCATCGGGGAGGGCAGTGCCATCATGGCCGGCGCTATCGTCGGAACCGGGGCTCAGCTGGGCGAGGGCGTTATCGTCAACTGCGGCGCTGTTGTCGATCATGAC
>DATLHT010000027.1:0-4723 GCA_035539795.1 Burkholderiaceae bacterium | reverse complement strand
CGCAATCACGCCGACCGTGCGGCGGCCTTTCAGGTCGCGCAGCAGGCCGAGGGTCTTGCGGTAGTTCTTGGCGATCTTGTCATCGACATTCCCCAGGCCGGTGTCGCGCACCGCCATTTCCGCCAGGACGCGGTTGCGGCCCGGCTCCATGATGGCCCAGCCGATGGCCAGCGTGAGTTCGTCGATACGCTCCTGCGAGAAGCCCTCGATGGCCCGCTGCGCACGCCGTGCGCGCTCGATCAGGCCTGCCACGGCCTCCATGGCGTCCGGATCGGTGGACAGCGGCAGTTGGGGGGTCGATGCCATAGAATCTCCGTTCATGCTTGGTTACTGAATCAATCTTCTTATTCGGTCGTGATCTTCGCGTCGTTGACCAGCTTGGCCCACTTCGGCAGTTCGCGCTTCACCACCGCGCCGAGACCGGCGGAATCGCTACCCACGGCTTCCGCACCCTGGGCCAGCAGCTTTTCCTTGATATCGGGCTGCTTCACCACTTCAGCGATGGCCTTCTGCAGGCGCTCGACCACAGGCTTGGGCGTGTTGGCCGGCACGAACATCGCGTACCACGAATCCACTTCGAAATCGGCAATGCCCGACTCCTGAACCGTCGGCACGTCCGGGAACAACGCGCTGCGCTTCACGGTCGACACGGCCAGGGCCTTCAGCTTGCCTTGCTTGACGAACTGCGCGGCAGCGGGGATCGACACCCACAGCAGCGGCACCTGGTTGCCCAGCACGTCGCTCACAGCCGGGCCACCGCCCTTGTACGGCACGTGCGTCATCTGCGTGCCGGTCTTGAGCTTGAACATCTCGCCTGCGATATGGCCCGGCGAACCGTTGCCCACGGAAGCATACGACAGGCTATCCGGCTTGGCCTTGGCCATGGCAATCAGTTCTTTCACATTGTTGGCCGGCAGGCTCGGATGGGCCACCAGGATCTGCGGCAGCGATGCCACCATCGACACCGGATCGAAATCCTTCTCCGTATTGAAACGCAGCTTCTTGTAGATGGCCGGGTTGATGGTGTGCGACGACAGCGTGAACAGCACCGTGTAGCCATCCGGCTGTGCCTTGGCGGCCAGTTCGGTGCCGATGACACCGGCGGCGCCGCCACGGTTTTCGATGATGATCGGCTGACCGAGCTGCGCGCGCAGCTTGTCTTGCACGATACGCGCGATCACGTCGGTACCCCCGCCCGGCGGGTATGGCACGATCAGCGTCACCGGTTTGTCAGGATACTGCGCGAGCGCCGGCGTGGCGGCTCCCAGCGTCATTGCCAGCGTCAGTGCGATGCCGCGGACCACTACCGAAAATCGGGGCTTGCGTGATACTTGAACGTCGGATTGCATGGCTTGTCTCCTTGGAGGTTTCCCCTCCTTATGGTTTCGTGCTACAGCGGGATCCGTTCACCGGGTGCCCGCAGCCACCTCTCCGGATACCCCAGGCTCGTGGCCCAGGGCAGCGGAGGTCGCGGCCGCTGCACGACAGAGTGCCGCGGCCAGTGTCGGCACGCGGCGGCTGATAAAACGAATACTCGGTACGCTCATGCCCAGCGCCGCGACGAGGCGGCCCTGGCTGTCGAAGATCGGTGCGCCCAGGCCGCACACGCCGAGGCGCCACTCTTCACGATTGAAGGCGTAGCCACGCACGCGCGTCTCGCGCAGGTCGGCCATCAGGCTCTCGTAGTCCTGATGGCTTTTCGGAGTGTAGGCGCCCAGCACCGGGACTTCCTGGCGCAGCCAGGTCTCGCCGGCCTCCCCGGCCGGACACTGCCACGCCAGCAGCGCCTTGCCGGTCGCCACGCATTGCGCGGCAGCACGGCCGCCGACCTTGGAATACGCAGCCACCGGCTGCGGGCTGTCGAACTTGTCGAGATAGATGACTTCAGCACCTTCGCGCACCACCAGGTGGATCGTCTCCTGCGATTCCTGGGCCAGCGCAGCCAGCGCCGGCTGAGCGATACGCTTCACATCGAGGCCGCCCACCACCTGAGCGCCCAGGCCGAACAGCTTGAGCGTCGGACCATAGCTGGCATCCGGAAACTGTCGGGCATAGCCCAGCGCCACCAGCGTCTGCAACGTGCGGTGGGCATTGCTGCGCGCAAGGCCCATGGCACGTGCCACATCGGATACCCCACAGGGCACCCCCTGGGCGACCAGGTACTCCATCACGGCCATGCCTTTAGCAAGCGTCTTGTCCATTTGTTCTAAATAATAGAATGCATTTCTGATATTTAGAATACATGATCAACTCTCCGATGGATAGCGGTATTTGCAGAATGCCGCAAAAGTGAAATAAAGCATTCCGCATTTCCTTTCTACTCGCTCAAAAAATGATTCATATGCCACTTTCATAATGAGCCTTTATCGAAACGGGGTGTCCCAAATCCATGTCAACTGCAGAAAGCTGTTGGCATATGCAATTTTTCGGTACATAACGTTTTATTTTTTGATATTCTTCCATCCATGCACCATCCTTGGCCCCCTCTCCTGCTGCAAACTGCCGCCACCGGCAGTCGACTGCGGTGCAAGGATAGGGGCGCGACGGGGGCTGGAGACCTGGCAAGGCGTACAATCAGGGCGTCTCGTTTTCTGGAACGGAGGATCGATTGAAATCCACCTCAGCGGCAGCGAAGTCCACCACTGGACGCGGCACGCCCGCCATCGTCGTGCCCGACATCACGCCCGCGTTCGATACATCGGCCGAGCGCGGCGATACGCCGACCCTGCGCGCATTCGCGCTGCTTGAATTCCTGGTCCGTACCGACCGCCCGCTCACCCTTGCGGAAATCATGCAGGGTTTCGACGCGCCCAAGGCTTCCCTGCACCGCATGCTGGCCGCGCTGGAAAGCGGCGGCCTCGTCATCCGCGAACCGGGTCCGCGCAACGCTTATACGATCGGACCGCGCCTCGCGCGCCTCGGCCTGGATATCGTCACCCACTCCGGCCCGCGCCAGTTGCGGCGCGCCATCCTGGCCAGCCTGGTGGCCGATATCGGCGAAACCGTCAATCTCACCATGCTCAATGAAACCGAGGTGCTGTACCTCGACCGCATGGAAGCCCCGTGGCCGCTGCGCCTCGACCTGAAGCCGGGTTCGCGCGTGCCGCTGCACTGCTCGGCCAGCGGCAAGCTGCTGCTGTCGCAGCTGCCGCCGGAACGGCGCAGCCAGCTGGTGCGCCAGCTGAAGCTGGAGCGCTTCACGCCGAACACCATCACCAATGTCGAGATGCTGGAAGCCGAACTCGATCGCTGCGCCGACAAGGAACTGGGGATCGACAACGAGGAATTCGTTGCCGGTATCGCCTGCGTAGCAGTACCAGTACGCGATACCACCGGCAAGATGGTGGCCGCCATCGCCATTCATGCGCCGACGGCACGTTCGCCGCTGTCGCGCTCTCTCGAATTCGTGCCGCGCGCCCTGCAGGCCGCGGCCGAGCTGACGCAAACGTTCTGACCGCGGAGCGCCACGTTGGCGTGCGCGGCATTTGGAGGAAACATGGCAGCAAGTCCCGCCGCTCACGGCACCCAGGCACATCCGGCGCTCGATGCGCTGATCCAGCGCGCCGCCGCGCGTACCGACAAACCCGTCATCGCCGTGGTCTACCCGTGCGAGGCGCAAGCGCTGTCAGCCTGCCAGGACATCGTCAAGGCCAATATCGGCACGCTGGCGCTGGTCGGTCCGGCCGCACGCATCCAAGCACTGGGCGCGTCCCTCAAGCTCGATCTCGGCGGCATGACGCTCGTCGATACGCCGGACGATCCCAAGGCCGCTGCACAGCGCGCCGCCGAAATGGTGCGCGATGGCTCCGCCACGGTGCTGATGAAGGGCAGCCTGCACACCGATGAACTGATGGCGGTACTGGTGTCGCGCGATGCCGGGCTGCGTACCGCGCGCCGCATCTCGCACGTGTTCTATTTCAGCCTGCCGCGCTACGACAAGCCGCTGATGCTGGCCGACTGCGTGGTCAACATCGCACCCGACCTGCCGACCAAGCGCGACATCGTGCAGAACGCCATCGATCTGGCGCATGCGCTGTCGATCAGCGAACCGAAGGTGGGCATCCTGTCCGCCACGGCATCGGTCAATCCGGCGATCCCGGGCACGCTCGACGCCGCCGCGCTATGCAAGATGGCCGACCGCGGCCAGTTGACCGGCGGCGTCATCGACGGCCCGCTGGCCTTCGACAACGCCATCTCGGCCGAAGCCGCGCGCATCAAGGGCATTGCCTCGCCCGTGGCCGGCCAGCCGGACATCCTGATTGCGCCGAACCTGGAAACCGGCAATACGCTCTACAAGTCGTTCGTGTATCTCGGCGGCGCGGAATGCGCCGGCCTGGTGCTGGGCGCGCGCGTGCCGGTGGTGCTCACCAGCCGCGCGGATTCGGCCTATGCCCGCCTGGCCTCGGCCGCGCTCGGCGTGCTCGCTGCCCGCTGAGCCGTTGCCGGGCAACCGCCCGGCATCCAGTATGAAGCGGATGCCGGAGTGCCCGGTTAATTCACCAGCCAGGTCCGCAACAGACCAGCCAGCGCCAGCGTAAAGAGCAAGATGGAAATGCGCTGGCGAAATGCCTGCTGGCCCACGTCACGCGAGATATCGCGGTGGTACAGCCGGTGACCGAGGCGGATGCCGACGACCATCGCCGGCGCCAGGGCGGCCGCCAGCGCAAACGTCTGCCAGTGCACGATACCGCCGGCATACGACAGCCCCAGCGCCCAGATATCC
>DATLHT010000026.1:0-2730 GCA_035539795.1 Burkholderiaceae bacterium | reverse complement strand
GCCAGAGAGCTTCGTCAAGCGCCGCATGGGCGTGGCCGTCGCCAATGGCGACGATACGGACCAGGCGCGTGAACGCGCCAAGCTGGCGGCGAGCCGCGTGCGGCCGGTCGCGGGCTGATCGCGGCTGACACGGCGGGCGCGCGGTGCCCGCCGCGTGCCGGTTGCGCGTTCCTCCTCACCCTTCCCCGCTTCGCTGTTCCTCTCCCTCGTTTGCTCCTGCATGTCTGTCATGCAGATGACTCGATCACGTAACGCCAATATTCTGGCGTTATTCACATAAAAATAATTAAATAATGGCTCATGAGTGAAATTTTATCACTTTTACGCCACAGGTCACACCATGCCCTCTGATATGCTAATATTCTGGCTATTCTGTGTGAATAACGCAGGAATATTAATCATGGCAAAGAAAACCGCTCCTCTTCTTCCCGCGACCAACCAGTTGCTCATCGAGTTCGGTGAGCGGCTGAAACTCGCACGCCTGCGCCGGAAACTGACGGCCAAGCAGGTCGCCGAGCGCGCGGGCATGTCGCCGATGACTCTGCGCTCGCTGGAGTCGGGCAGTTCAGGCGTCACCATGGGAGCATATCTTTCGGTCATGCAGGTACTGGGGCTGGAAAAGGATCTGGCCAGGTTGGGCGCGGCAGACGAGGTTGGCCGTCAATTGCAGGATGCACGCCTCGTGCAGCGCGGAACACTCACGCCTACCGATACGCTACGTTCCAGCGCCACCCGCCGCTACGCTCTGCCGGACGTGACAACACAACGATCGACTACGCTGCAGATCAGGGAGCGCCGCGAGGACCTCAGTGACGACAATACACAGGTCACTGCACAGGAAACGCACACGTCGAACGCACCGGTATCAGCCGGCAAGACAGCGACTGAACTCGCGGCATTGCTCAAGCCGGCGACCCGGCGTCGCAAGCAAAGCAAGCAGCGCAGGGAAGAATCGTTGTGACGATGATCGGCGTGTATGCACATTGGGATGGCCTGCCCGAGCCGACGCGACTCGGGTATCTGCACAGTCGGCGCACCCGTACGCAGGAACTGTTCGAGTTCGAATACGATGTGGCGGCGCTGAAGCATGCCGAACTGAGCCGCCTGCAGTTCGATCCAGCCATCGGCATGTTCGAAGGTCCGCAGTATCCCGCACCGCCGCATGATACGTTCGGTGCGTTTGCCGATTCGAGCCCGGACCGCTGGGGACGCATGCTCATGGAACGGCGCCTCGAACGCGACATTCGCGCAGGCCTTCAGCCGCGTGGCGCACGCCTCTACGAATCAGACTTCCTGTTGGGGGTGCACGACCTCTATCGGGTCGGCGCGCTACGCTACAAGCTGGCAGACCGCGGCGCATTCCTCGATAACCGCACCGATATCGCCGCTCCGCCATTCACCGAAATCCGCGCGCTCGAACGCGCCAGCCGCGCGCTGGAAGAAGATGCCAGTAACACCACACTGGAAGGCCAGGAATGGCTGCGCATGCTGATCGCCCCCGGCGGTTCGCTCGGCGGTGCCCGCCCCAAGGCCAGCGTTGTGGATACGCACGGCCACCTGTATATCGCCAAGTTTCCGAGCGCGCGCGATACCTACGATGTGGGTGGCTGGGAGATGGTGGTCAATGCACTGGCACTGGCCTGTGGACTGCGCGTGGCCACGGCCGAGGCCCGCAAGTTCGCCAGCGAGCATCACTGCTTTCTGGTGCGCCGCTTCGACCGCACAGAGCATGGGCAACGCTTGCACTTTGCGTCCGCCATGACCATGACCGGCCACGCTGATGGCGACGATGCCTCGGTCGGCGTGAGCTACCTGGAACTCGCGGAAGTGCTGATGCGGCATGGCGCGCAGACCAATGCAGACCTGCGCGAACTGTGGTCGAGAATTGTCTTCAACATTCTGGTCTCGAACACGGACGACCATCTGCGCAATCACGGATTCATTCTGGTTCCCGGCTGCGGCTGGAAGCTCGCGGAAGCCTATGATATGAATCCCGTGCCTGCCGCCGACGGACTGAAACTCAATATCACCGAAGCCGACAATGCGCTCGATCTCGAACTGGCACGCGAGGTGGCCGGATACTTCCGGCTGACGCTCGCCAAGGCGGACGAGATCATCGAAACGTTCCGCGACACCGTCAGGCAATGGCGCGTCATCGCCACCAGCCTGGGACTATCTGCGCGCGAACAGGAGCGCATGGCCGGAGCGTTTCGGATCGCAGAAGCCTGAAGCAGCGCTGGAGAAACCGCGCTCAGGCCCGCCCGGCCAGAACATCCTCCAGCGCATCCACGCGCAGCACCTCACCCGCCTGATCCGCGCTGTAGCCGGCCAGCCCGCTGACGCGGTCGGTAAATTCCGGACCGCGCAACATGCCGAGCAACTGCTGCATGGCCGGCTGCTCGAGCGTGTCGGTACGGCACGCAAGCATGTACGCCTCCTTGGCCACCGGCAGGAAATCCAGCTTGAAACGGCTGGCCGCCGCCTCCACCCCAAACCCCACATTCGCCATGCTGCTCGCCACGAACGCAGCCACCGCGGCATGCGTGAACTCCACCTGCTCATAGCCGGTGATGCGCTGCGACGGGATGCTCGCATGCTCGAGCAGCAGGTCGAGCAGGATGCGGGTACCGGAGTTGTGCTGGCGGTTGACGAAGCGCACTTCAGGCCGCGTCAGGTCAGCCAGCGAATTGATCTGGGCAGGATTGCCATGCGCGAGATACAGGCCCTGCG
>DATLHT010000025.1:0-6408 GCA_035539795.1 Burkholderiaceae bacterium | reverse complement strand
CGCGATGGCTACCTGGAATTCAAGCGGCAGTTGCGCGAACTGACATTGGAGTTTGGCGGGCCGGTGTTGCTGGTACATACGGTCGATGACTCGCGCACCAATCAGCCGGTGCTTGATCGTCCACTGCGCGACCGGCAGGGCAAGACCGTCGAGGCGTTGACGCGGATCGCCGTACCGGCAGGCCGACTCTGGACGCCAATCAGTATCGGCGCCGACGGCACTGCGGCACTTGGGGAAACTGCGCCGCGTCCTGCCAAGCGGTCGCGGCGCTAAGCACACACCGGCCTACACGCCGTCAGCCGACAGCGACAAACCGCGTGCGGCACAGACTTAGTGCAGGGTCGGCGGTTCCTGATCCTCGTCGACGACCTCGAGCCCGCTCGCGCCATGGGCATGGCCATGCTCGATCTCTTCCGGGGTCGCCGTGCGCACGGCCTTGACCTGCAGCCAGAAACGCAGCGCCATGCCGGCCAGCGGATGGTTGCCATCCAGCACAACCTTGTCATCGGCCACGTCCGTCACGGTATAGATCACTGAATCTTCCTCGTCACCGTCCTCGGGAATGCCCTCGAACTGCATCCCGACTTCCAGTGGATCAGGGAAGCGATCGCGCGCCTCGACCTTGACGAGCTCAGGATCATATTCCCCAAAGGCATCATCCGGCTCAAGTTGCAGATGCGTCTCGAACGACGGTTCCTGGCCTTCCAGTGCTTCCTCGATCTTGGGGAACGTGCCATCATACCCGCCGTGCAGATACACCATGGGCTCATCGGACTGTTCGATCAGCTCACCCTGCGCATCGGTCAGTTTGTACATCACCGAGACCACGGTATCTTTCGTAATTTTCAATTGTCGGCTCCATGAACGATTCTGCATTATACGCGCCCGCCCCTCCCTTCGATTCCATCGCGCCGGATGCACCGCTGACCTTGCTGGGCGGCCTGACACCGCGGCAGTTCATGCAGGAATACTGGCAGAAAAAGCCGCTGTTGGTCCGTCAAGCCATCCCTGGCTTTGTACCGCCTGTCGACCGCCGCGCATTGTTCGCCCTGGCAGATCAGGATGATGTGGAAGCGCGTCTCGTCACATTCTTTCGCAATCGCTGGAAGATGGACCATGGCCCGTTCGCGCCGGCCAATCTGCCTGCGCTCAAGCAAAAACAATGGACGCTGTTAGTTCAGAGCGTCAATCTGTTTCACCCTGAAGTGGCTGCGCTGCTGGGGCAGTTCCGCTTCGTGCCGGATGCGCGCCTCGATGATGTGATGATCAGCTATGCCACCGAGGGCGGTGGCGTCGGCCCGCATTTCGACTCCTACGACGTGTTCCTGTTGCAGGCACATGGCAAACGCCGCTGGCAAGTCTCGACCCAGAGCGACCTGACGCTGCGTAGCGGACTACCGCTGAAGATCCTCGCCAACTTCATCCCGGAAGAAACCTGGACGCTGGAACCCGGCGACATGCTGTACCTGCCCCCGCAATGCGCCCACGATGGCGTCGCCGAAGGCGAGTGCATGACCTATTCCATCGGCTTCCGTGCCCCCGGCTTCCGCGAACTGAGCGGGCACTTTCTGGCTTGGCTCGCGGACAGCCTGGAAGATCATCCTGATTTCGCCGGCATCTACGCTGACCCGGACCAGCTGCCGACCACCACGCCCGCACGCATTCCTACCGCCATGGCCACCGCCCTCGGGAAACGTCTACAGCAGTTGCAGTGGAATGACGACATGATCGCGGAATTTCTGGGCGCGTACCTCAGCGAACCAAAGGCCAACGCAGTATTCACCAGTCCCAAGCGCCCTGCACTGGAGCGCTTCGAGCGTCAGGCCACCACGCAAGGAGTTCGTCTCTCCCTCGCCTCGATCGCTCTGTATGACGAGCGCCACTTCTATCTCAATGGCGAAACCTACGAACCGCCACAAGCCCTGGCAGCACATCTGATGCGTCTCGCCGATACACGTCAGCTGACAGGCGCGGACCTGGCCCGCGATGCTGCACTGCCGGACCTGATGGATACCCTCTTTGGGTGGTATGAGGCAGGCTGGATCGAGACTGGCACGCACTGAAACCCGAAGCCCTAGACCGGCCAGGAGAAGGCCGCCAGCCGTGGGTTACACGGCGTTACATCTTATTGGGAACAAAGCAACACAATAGGGCTGATTCCCTATTGTGTTGCTACACAATGATTCCAAAGGCCGCTATAATCACCGGTTGGTAAACTTGTTGTACTAGCAGTCGCCTGATGGTGCTGTGATGTTCTACAGATTGCCACCGAAGTTGAAGAGCGATAATTACCGGTAATTATTTTTCGCCCGTTTTCAGTTTCATACATTAATCCTGAAAGGATCTAAAAAATGAAAAAATCTCTCCTGATCGCCTCGCTGCTCGCCGCTGTTGCCCTGGCCGCTTGCGGTAAGAAAGAAGAAGCCGCTGCTCCTGCTGTTGAAGCTCCTGCTGTTGAAGCTCCGGCTTCGGCTCCGGAAGCTGCTCCTGCTGCCCCGGCTGCTGACGCTGCTACCGCTGCTTCGGCTCCGGAAGCTGCTGCTTCGGAAGCTCCGGCTTCGGAAGCCAAGTAATTCCTGGCTTGCCAGTCAAAAAGCCGACCAGATGGTCGGCTTTTTTTATGCTGGGTAATCCTTGATGCCATCTCTCCGGCTCGCGGCGCTCACATTCGTCACTGTGACTTAACCGTCTGCCTCGCTTTATTCCTCGCGGCATTTCCCAGCTGCATATCCTCGTTGTACCCACGCTATATGGCCATCGGGCTGTATTCTGCCTGTACGCTTGGCGCGTAGAAACAGCACAACTATAGACCGCCCATCCCTCTCGTTCCCGAGCTGCCGGTACCAGGCTGCTATACCCGGCGCCAATCGAGCCCTGCCTCCTGATCCGCGATCGCAATATCGTCACAGCCGGCACCCAACGCCTCCGCCAATGCGGCCGCCGCGAGCGCCGGAGTATTGTTCTGCTGACTGAGGTGGGCTGCCACGATGGTAGACAGGCCGGGATGACGCACGCGGGCCAGGATGCACGCTGCGATATCATTGGCCAGATGGCCGAAGTCGCCGCCGATGCGAGCCTTGAGCGACGGCGGGTAACGCGACGCGGCCAGCATGCCGCGATCATGATTGCACTCGAGCACAAGCGCCTGCACATTCGCCAGGCTGGCTGTCAGCACCGGCGTTTCCATGCCAGCGTCGGTCAACACGCCCAGACGCACGGCACCATCGCCGAGCACAAACTGCAACGGTTCGCGGGCATCGTGCGGAACCGTATATGGCGCGATCTGCAGATCACCGATCTCCAGCGGCTGTCCGGCTACACAGAAGCGGATATCTGCGGCAGCGGCATGACGCATATGCGCCGTTGCCATCCACGTACCGTGACTAAGCCAGACAGGTACGCGGTATTTCACCGCTAGCCCATACGCACTGCCGATATGGTCGCTATGTTCGTGAGTAACGAGAATACCAGTGAGCGTTTCGGGCGCGCAGCCGAGACGTGCCAGACGGCGCTCCATCTCACGAATACCGAAACCGCAGTCGAGCAGCACGCGTGTGGGCGTGCCGCCTTCACTGTCGATCAGCAGGGCATTGCCTTCGCTGCCGCTTCCCAGACTGGCGAATCGCACGGCGAGGGATCGGCTTAACGCAGCTGTTCGTTGAGCAGTGTGAGGATCTGGCGGTTGATGTCGGATTTCTCCGGCGCACCGCTATCATTGAGCACGCTCACGACCGAGCCATTATTGCCACTGCCTTGCACCGCCACGCGGTAGCGTTTGGCGCGCTTGGCTTCCTCGGCCTTGCTGCGACTGAAGAGGCGCGAGAAGAAACCGGGCTGCTTAGCCTGATCGCGGGTATCCACATAGCGTACGAAATAGACACCGTTGGCGCGGTCGCGGTCTTCCACGGTGAAATTGACGCGATCAAGCGCCAGGCCAACGGAGCGCCAGGCGCGATCGAATGGCTCGTTGAGGGAGAGCACATCGACGCCATTGACTTGGCGGATCAGCGATGGAGCCGTGGCCGGAGCCTGGCCGCCGGTTGCAGCAGCCGCGCCACCCGTGCCGGCTGCTGCCATCGTGGCCTGCGCGGCTTCGCGCGACATGCCCAAGCGCTGCATCAGGCGCGACAGGAACTCGGCTTCAAGCTCTGGATCCGCCTGACGCGGCACCCAGACGGTCGATTCCTTGCTGAGACCGGTCAGTTCTTCGCGCGCACCGCGATGGCTGATGAACACCTCCAGCTTGCCATTCGCACCTTTCTCCACACGCGTGCGGAAACGGTCGCGCTCGGACGTCGAATACAGGCTATCGAACACTTTGCCAATCGTATTGCGAATGAAGTCCTGCGGAATCTTGGCGCGGTTTTCGGCCCAGTCCGTTTCCATGATGCCTGTCTCGGGCGAATCGATGGACAGCAAGAAGCCATTCTCCTGCCAGAACTCGCGCAGGATCGGCCAGACCTGGGAGGCAGTCATGTCGTCCACGACCAGCCAGCGCTGGTTACCATCGCGCTCGATGCGCATGCCCTTGGCGGCCGGCAACGCATTCACGGTACCCGTGGCCTGCTGCGCCGAAACACGCTGCTGGTAGCCCGACAGCGTCGCCGCGCCGCCCGCTTCCGGCGCTGCATAGCGGCGATCGCCTTGCAGTGAGGTGAGATCGGGGGGAACTTCAAGGGTCGCGGTCCGCTTGGCATTCGACTTGTAGTCGATCTTATCGGCCTGCATGGCATCGTTGAGCGTGCTGCAGCCGGCGACCATCGCCAGGGCAGCGAGGGACACGGTCAGGCGTGCAGTGGCAGGAGATGCAATACCGCGAAGATGCTGATAGTTCATTGACACACGGTCCTTGAAAAGTTCGAACACAAAACGAAATCAGGCCAGTAGCCCGGTTTCCACCAGCGCGTCGCGGACAGCGCCTTGATATTGGGGCGCCAGCGGCGTCAGCGGCAGGCGGATGCCTCCCTCGATCTTGCCCATGGCCTGCAGGGCCCACTTCACGGGAATCGGGTTGGCCTCGATAAACATACGCTTGTGGAGGGTCAATAGCTCCAGATGAATCCGCCGCGCCGTCAATGCATCGCCACGGATCGCGGCGGCACACAACTCGTGCATCGCACGCGGTGCGACGTTCGCCGTCACGGAAATATTGCCGTGCCCACCCAGCAGCATCAGCGCGACCGCAGTCAGATCGTCGCCACTGTAGATCGAAAAATGCGCTGGCGCGCCTTTGATCAGTTGTGCCGCGCGGTCGATGTCACCAGTGGCTTCCTTGATGCCGATGATGCCCGGCACTTGGGCGAGACGCAGCACCGTGTCGGCCTGCATATCCGCCACGGTACGACCTGGCACGTTATACAGGATCACCGGCAGATCGACACTTTCCGCGATCTTGCGGAAATGCTGGTACATGCCTTCCTGCGTCGGCTTGTTGTAGTACGGAACGACCTGCAGCGACGCGTCGGCGCCAACCTTGTGCGCGTACTCGGTCAGCTCGATGGCCTCGGCGGTCGAGTTCCCACCGGTGCCTGCAATGACTGGTACGCGTTTGGCCGTATGCTCGACGGCTACACGGATCAGTTCGAAGTGCTCTTCGACGCTGACCGTCGGCGATTCGCCGGAAGTGCCCACGATGACAATGCCATCGGTACCTTCGTCCACATGCCAGTCGATCAGGCGGCGCAATGCCGGAAGATCGAGGCTGCCGTCTTCATGCATTGGCGTGACGATCGCAACAATGCTGCCGGAAATCTGTGTCATGGTTTTTACGTCAATTCAGGGGGCTGAATTCTGGGATAAATATCACGATTGTAACGGATCGCGGCACGTTGTCCCGCACTTTTGGAGCCTGTCAGGCGCTATCGGTTCAACGCACCAGCAAAGTCTTTCGCTGACAGGCTGGCGCGCGCGTCACACGCGCGTCAGGGCATGTCCAGTGGATAGCGTACAGCCGCCGTGCCTGCTGCCTCGCGAACGGCACACAAACGCTGCACGAAGGCCGGTTTTGGCGACGAAATGAAGCCATCTTCGTACGCAACGGTACGTAAGCCCTGGCGTGCTACTTCCAGCAGTTCGCCTGGCCGCAGCAAGAAATCCGGATTCGCGGGCCGACCAACGGTCTCGTTTCCGGCAGCGAATGTTTCGTAGATCAGCACGCCGCCTTCGCCTACCGCAGCCAGCAGGTGAGGCCACAATGGCCGATACAGGTAATTGGTGACGATCACGGCATCAAAACGTACTGTCGGTAACAGAGGCCAGGCACCCAGCTCAAGATCCGCCTGCAGCACCTGCAGCCCCTTCGCCTTACCGGACAATGCCTGCAAGGCCGCCGCATCACGATCGATTGCCAGCACTTCATGCCCCTGGCGCGCGGCAAGCAGCGCGCCAGGGGCATGAAGTGCTGGCAAT
>DATLHT010000024.1:0-3380 GCA_035539795.1 Burkholderiaceae bacterium | reverse complement strand
CTTCACGCGCGAGCGCCTGTTCGCGGTTGATGGAAACGGCGTCGATGTACTTGGGCGTGCGGTGCCTTCCGCCGCGCTGGCACGCGCCCGCACACTGAGTGCGGAGCAACCCTCTGCCGACGACGCCAGTCAGGACCCGCGCCGCCGACCGACGGTGCAGATCGCCCGCACACCGGCCGGAGAGCAGAGACTGGTCTTCATTGCCGCCCCGGACGGCGTCGCCGCCGACCGCCGGGGGCCATCGGGACGCAGCCGACCCGGCACCATCGCTGGCGTACCGATCGCCCCGCTGCTCATTAGCGGCGTCGCCGCGCTGGTGTTCGCCGCCCTGATGGCCTGGTATCTGTCGCGCCCCATCCGCACGCTACGCCGCGCCTTCGACCGCCTCGCCCAAGGAGATCTCGAGACCCGCGTCGCCCAGGACATGGGCCGGCGCCGTGACGAAGTCGCCGACCTGGGACGCGACTTCGACCACATGGCAGCACGCCTCGGTCATCTGGTCTCCGCCCAGCGCCAGTTGCTGCACGATGTCTCGCACGAACTGCGCTCACCGTTGGCGCGCCTGCAGGTCGCCATCGGGCTGGCACGGCAAAGCGATATCGCGCCGGACGGCGCAACCGCCGCTGCCTTCGAACGCATCGAACGCGAATCCAACCGGCTCGACCTGCTGGTCGGTGAACTGCTGACGCTGTCGCGTCTCGAAGCGCGCGCCGATGCGGCAGGCGATGAATATTTCGACATGCTGGAGCTCACCGAGACGGTGCTCGACGATGCGCGCTTCGAAGCGGATAACGCCGGCATCAGCCTGCGCTACACGCAAGATGGAGGGTCAGCCGATAGCGAGGCGCTGGTGCGCGGACGGGCCGAGTTACTGCACCGCGCGCTCGAGAACATCGTGCGCAATGCACTAAAGTACTCGCAAGCTGGTCAGACGGTGGACGTGATGCTGCACTGTGAACACAAGCGCGTCAGTATCGTAATCAGCGATGAAGGGCCGGGCGTGCCGCCAGGGCAGATCGACGCGATTTTCGAACCGTTCGTGCGACTCGACAATGCGCCGGCCAATGGCGGCTATGGGCTGGGGCTGGCTATCGCGCAACGTGCAGTACTTGCACACGGGGGCACGATCACTGCAGCCAATCGGCCGACAGGTGGGCTGATCGTGACCATCACGCTGCCATTGACCGAAGGTGCCTGAGCGCTAGATCACCATGATCTTGTACGGCACAGATGCCCTCACGCGACGAGCGGTGGCTCCTGCATCAGCGCGATTTGCTCGCGCAGTTCAAGAATACGATCCTGCCAGTAACGCGGTGTGTCGAACCACGGAAAAGCTGCCTTGAACGCCGGGTCGTCCCAGCGACGCGCCAGCCAGCCGGAGTAGTGGATCAGGCGCAGCGTGCGCAACGCTTCCACCAGATGCAACTCGCGCGGATCGAAGGTGCAGAAATCTTCGTAGCCCGCAAGAATGTCGCCGAGCTGGCGTGTCATCGCAGCGCGATCCCCGGACAGTAGCATCCATAGATCCTGGATTGCCGGCCCCATGCAACTGTCGTCGAAATCGACAAAATGCGGTCCCGGTAATGCACCGGCTCCGTAGCGCGGCGCATCTTCCTCATCGATCCAGAGCACATTGCCCGCATGACAGTCGCCATGCAGTCGCAGCAGATTGATCGTGCCGGCACGCGCATAGCAGGCCTGTACCGCTTCAAGCGCCTGCTCCGCCACGCTGCGCCACGCAGGCAGCAAGTCGGGCGGAATCACGGCATGCGCCAGCAGCCAGTCGCGCGGTGCATGGCCGAAGGAATCGATATCGAGTGTCAGGCGATGCTGGTAAGGCTCAAGTGCGCCCAGCGCATGGATGCGGCCGAGGAAGCGCCCCATCCATTGCAGCGTATCGGGCTGATCGAGCGCAGGAACGCGACCGGGGCAACGCGGGAAAACCGCGAAGGCGAAACCACCATATTCCGGCAGTGTGTCGCCATTAGACTTGCCGGCAGACGCATTCACGAATGCCAGCGGCGGCACGGCGGGAATTTCCGCGTCGGCCAGCTGCTGCACAAAGCGGTGTTCCTCGAGAATTGCCTCACGTGTCCAGCGGCCAGGACGATAGAACTTGGCCACCAGCGGCGCACCCTCCTCCATACCGACCTGATAGACGCGGTTTTCGTAGCTGTTGAGCGCAAGCAGCCGCCCGTCCGGCTGCAGCCCCACCGACTCGAGTGCCTCGAGGATCCGTTCCGGCGACAGACCGGCGTACGGTACGGTGGTATCAGCGCCCATGTGCAATCCTCAGGATTTGTTGCCGCCGCCCAGGAGGGCAGCATGCGTCCGGCGCGCGCGGGGGGCAGCCGGAGCACCTCTCGAGGGAGTCGCTGAAGGACGGACCGAAGTGCCATCCTGCCGTGCTGCATGCTGTGCGGGACGGGCTTGCGGTGCACGTGCCGGTGTGCCATGGCGAGGGGCCGGCGACGAGGAAGATGTGGGACGGGCTTGTCCGTTGCCTTGTGCGGGCTTGCCACGAGCAGCCGTGCCACCAGCGTCCGCGCGGGCCGGTTGGCCGCCGCTGCCCCGATTACCGGATACACCCTCGCGGCGCGGCTGCCCTTGTGCAGCCGGCGCTTTGGCCTGACGCGGTGCGCTGTTCGCGGGATTGCGTGGAGCCCCACGCGGCGCACCGCGCGGAGCGTTACGCGACTGGCGGCCATTGGGAATCGGTTCGGCAGCAATCGTCGGATCGGGCTCGAAACCCGGCAAGATGGTACGCGGCAGTTCGCGCTTGATCAGGCGTTCGATATCGCGCAGCAGTCCATGCTCATCGATGCAGACCAGCGAGATCGCCTCCCCCTCCGCGCCGGCACGGCCGGTACGGCCGATGCGGTGCACATAGTCTTCGGAGACATTGGGCAGGTCGAAGTTGACGACATGCGGAAGCTGGTCGATGTCGATACCACGTGCAGCAATATCGGTCGCTACCAGCACACGCAGCGTACCACCCTTGAATTCGCTGAGCGCACGGGTACGCGCCGATTGGCTCTTGTTGCCGTGGATCGCCAGCGCGGGAATGCCATCCTTGCCCAGCTGTTCGGCCAGACGGTTGGCGCCGTGCTTGGTGCGCGTGAAGACCAATACCTGATGCCAGTCTTCCGACTTTACCAGATGCGCGAGCAACTCGCGCTTGCGTTCGCGGTCAACCGGATAGACGCGCTGGGCCACGGTTTCCGCCGTGGTGTTGCGGCGCGCCACTTCGATGGATACCGGCTGATCGAGCAGCTTGTCGGCCAGTGCGCGGATTTCGTCGGAGAACGTGGCGGAGAACAGCAGGTTCTGGCGCTTCTGCGGCAGCACGGCCAGCACCTTGCGGATGTCGTGGATGAAGC
>DATLHT010000023.1:0-2644 GCA_035539795.1 Burkholderiaceae bacterium | reverse complement strand
GCTGCCGTGTTGCTGATGCGCACCGAGGCGGCGCGTGCGCGCGGGCTGGAGTCGCTCGGCGAGATCGTGGGCTACGCGCAGTTGTGCGGCGATCTCGACTCCTCGGTCTATATGCCAGGCAAGGCCATCATGACGGCGCTCGCCAAGGCCGGCATTCCGCTGAGCGAGATCAAGCGTATCGAGATCAACGAGGCTTTTGCGGCGATGCCGCTGGTGTCGACGCTGCATATGGCCGATGGCGATGTGCAGCAGGCGGAAAAGCTGCGCGCCATCACCAACGTCAACGGCGGGTCGGTGGCGCTGGGGCACCCGACCGGCGCCAGCGGGGCGCGCGTGGTCATGGCACTGGCGCGCGAGCTGAAGCGGCTTGGCGGAGGGTATGGCGCAGCGGCCATCTGCGGTGGCTACGGCCAGGCCGATGCTCTTATCCTGAAGGTGTGACCATGCTGGAATTCGTGGACGAAACATTGCGTGACGGACCGCAGTCGCTGTGGGCGACGCGCATGAAGACAGCCAGCATGCTGGGCGCGACCGAACACCTGAACCGCTCCGGCTACCGCAAGGTGTGCGTGGCATCGGGCGCGTCGTTCGAAACAGCAGTCAAGTTCCTGAATGAAGATCCGTGGGAGCGGTTGCGCGCCCTCAAGGCCTATTTGCCGGACACCGAGATCGACATCCTGATCCGCAGCCGCAACCTGTTCGGCTGGGAGCGTTACCCGGACGAAGTGATCGAGCTGCTGTTCCGCTGCCTGCGCGATGCCGGTACGCAGTCGATCAAGATCTTCGACGGACTGAACGATATCGATAACATTGCGGCTGGCTTCCGGATCGGCAAGGCGCTCGGCCTGCATGCCTCCGGCTACCTGACGTTCTCGCTGAGCCCGGTGCATACCGACGCGCATTTCGCAAAGAAGGCCCGCGAGATGATCGACGCCGGTGTCGACGCCATCATCATGGGCGATGCCAGCGGGCTGCTCAGCGGTCCGCGCACCAAGACGCTGATGGCCGCGCTGAACGCCGAGGTCAACGGCGAGGTGCCGATCGAGTTCCTGGCGCACCACTCGATGGGACTTGCGCTGGAATCGTATCGCGAAGCGATCCTGGCCGGTGTCCGCCGTGTCACCACCGCGTGCGGTCCGCTCGCCAATGGCGAATCCATGCCGAGCACGCTTGACGTGCTGGACATCGCCAACGAGCTTGGCATTCCGACGGCGCTCGATGTGGATGCGATCCGGCGCACCGAAGATTATTTCCACTGGGTGGCCTACAAGGAAAACCACCGTGTCGAGCCGCCGGTGCAGTTCGATCCGGCGCGTTACGAAGCCTTCGCCGCGCACCAGATCCCTGGCGGCATGATCTCCAATTTCCGCAACCAGCTGCGCGAACTGGGACTGATCCATCGCCTCGACGAGGTCCTGGCCGAGGCCGGAAGGGTGCGGACCGAGCTGGGTTATCCCATCATGGTCACGCCGTTCTCGCAGTTCGTCGGTGTGCAGGCGACGTTCAACGTGATCCAGGGCGAGCGCTACAAGACCGTGCCGAAGGAGCTTTATCTCTACGTGCTGGGCCACTATGGCAAGCCGCCAGGCGAGATCGATCCGAACGTGCTCGATCGCATCCTCAAGGGCCGCAAGCTCGACAACCTGCCACCGCCCGTGGATTTCAACGGACGGATACTCGACGCGTTCCGTAAGGAGAACGGCCCATTCCGCTCCGACGAGGATCTGCTGCTGCACCTGTTCTATGGTGCCAAGCATGTGTCCGCCATGCGTGCCAACTGCGTGCACGTGACCGGCCGGCCCACCATCCACCAGCCCTTGCGCGCCATGCTGGAAGAGCTGGCACGCGACACCTCGCTCAGTACCATGAAGTTCGAGCAGGGCAATGTGCGTTTCAGTCTCAGCTATCAATGACGGACAACACAATCATGAAAAGCGATCACGAACGCGGTATCCAGTACTCCTTCACCTATCAGGATGCGGTCGAAGTGCTGCGCCTGGTGCGCGACTCCGATACCTGCACCTCACTGGACCTGCAGATCGGCGATATCAAGCTCAGCGTGACGCGTGCAGGTGGTGCGCCGCGTACGGCCGACCCGGCGACTGCACCGGTAGCGAAGCCGGCTGCCATGCCTGCGCCTGCACCGGCAGCGTCAGCGCCTGCAGCAGCACTCTCAGCGGCCGAGCAGGAAGGTCTGGTGCCAGTGCGTACGCCGACACTTGGCGTGTTCTATCGCGCCGCTTCCCCGGAGGTGCCGCCATTCGTCAAGGAAGGCGACCACGTCAAGGCGGAAGATCAGGTGGGCCTGCTTGAGGTGATGAAGCTGTTCTCGCCGGTGACCGCCGGGGTGTCGGGCAAGGTCGTGAAGATTCTCGTGTCCGACAACATCCTTGTCGAGCATGGCCAGACGCTGATGCTGATTCAACCGGACTGAGGTGCATCGTGGGAAACATCAGGCGTGTGTTTGTAGCAAATCGCGGCGAGATCGCGGTGCGCGTGATTCGTGCGTGCCGTGACCTGGGCGTGGAGGTGGTGCTGGGCGTGTCGGAGGCGGATCGCGATGCACTGCCGGCACGCCTCGCGGACCGGGCGGTATGCATCGGTCCGGCACCGTCGCCGAAGAGTTATCTGCGCCCCGAACTGC
>DATLHT010000022.1:0-4384 GCA_035539795.1 Burkholderiaceae bacterium | reverse complement strand
CCGGTGGGCGAACTGAGGACGACTGCGCCACGGCTGTTCGGGCCGGTCGCATTGATGGCACCGTCGTTGCTCAGCAGCGTGCTCGCCGCACCGCCCATGCCAACCATGGCACCCACGGCTTTTTCGCCCGTGACGGAAATCGTGCCAGTAGCATTGTTGAGGCCGAAGGTGTAAGCCGCCATGCCGGTCGCGCCAGTATCGAACGCGTCGTTGGCGAGCGCTGTGTCGGTGCCGGTATAGGCCGGCGTGCCGAACGGCACGGCTTGTTGCACGGCGATGCTGCCGTCATTGGTCGCGCCGATGGCCAGAACACCAATCTGCTGGCCCGTGGCCGACTTCGAGCCAACGGTGATGACACCACCACCCTGGTTGATGCCGGTCGGGCTATTCATGCCGATGCCCGACTGCACGCCGATGATGCCGTTGTTGATCGCCTTGCCACCGGAGTTGATACCGATGCCGGTGCCGACCTGGATGTTGGCGCCAGCGGTGTTGCCGCCAAGCGCCGCGGCATTGATACCCATGCCGTTGCCCACGGTAATCTTGTTGGTGTTGTAGGCGATCCGGGTTTGCATGCCGATGCCGTTGGCAACGTTGACCGTGCCGTTGTTCACGTCATTTCTGTCCGTGAGGAAGTTCTGGTCGTAGTTCCGGTCATAGATGCCGATGCTGGTGGTTTTCGAGCCCGTGATCGTGATATCGCCATCGTTGACGATGGTGATGCCGGAGGTCTGGATGCCGATACCATCCCCAACTGTGATCTTGCCGGTCGTGCCGTTGTGCGCAACATCTGCGAACGGGCCGTAGACATTGATGCCGGTCCCCGAGCCAATAGTGATCTTGCCGTCGTTCTGGACCTCGCCCGAGGCGCCAATGCCGGTTCCATTGGTGACATTGATGATGCCGGTACTCTTGTTCCATACGGCAATGGCATCGCTGGCCGGGATCGGCGGATTACCCGGTCCGGTCGGTCGCCATTCGGGGTGCGTAAGGATGCCGACACCTGTGTCTGCGGAAATCGTGCCGGAGTTGAGGGCACCGAACCTGGGCTTGTACACGCCGTTCGGCGGCGCCTTGCCGTCAAGATAGATGCCGCTCGTGACGATGACCGCGTTGCCATTTCCGGTGCTGCTGATGGTGCCGAGATTGTCCTGCAGAACGCCGATACGCAGAGTGGCTTCGTTCGCGCCGAGGTTGCTGGTCGAGACTGTCGCACCCGGCTCGACCTGAACGTAGGAAACGTTGTCATGAACCCCAACCGTATCCGTACCGGTGCAGAGCACAAACCCGCCCGGAGAGCAGGCAGCATGCGCCACCGCGGTCGTCATCAGGAGGCCGGCGGCTGCCGCGATGGGGTGGAGTACTGCGTATTTACTACGCGGCGTGCGCTGCGTGCGATGCGTGGGCTTGTTCATTGATTGTCCTTTGGAGGCGCCTGCATGAAATTTCAGTGCGCGATAACAAATCGCGGAATGCGCCCATGAGTGCGTGCTTCATCCAAATTTGTTTCAAGACTCATGTGAAGGATTGTTAAATCAAGCCGATTGGTGCGGCGGAGCAGGGAACCGTCATGTTGTTAAGAAAATGGAAACGTGACATGACCAAAGTTGAAATTGCGCGGTGATGCGAACTTGTCGCGTGCCAAACGTCAATCACCGAGTAGGTGATACGCCGTGAAAACGTGTTCGAACATGTTCGTTGGCTTATGCGGTTTTCAAATGACGACCAACGAAAACATTCGTTCGTTGCATGAGGCGTGCTCGTTACGCTCTGTCTGTGCCCTCGTCCATCAGGGCTGATTCCTCATCAACGGAGCCATTGATCCATGTCCCACCACGCTTTTCACAGTGTTTTTAAAATTGCCGTGGCGATTGCGCTGACCGGCCTCACCGGATATGCCTCTGCCCAGACCACGCTGCAGAACGTGTCGTATGACCCGACGCGCGAGCTGTATCAGGATGTCAACAGAGCGTTCAATGCTGCCTTGCAGGCACAGGGCAAAGGTCCGGTCACCATCCGCCAGTCGCATGGCGGCTCAGGCAAGCAGGCGCGGTCGGTCATCGATGGGCTCGATGCCGACGTGGTGACGCTGGCGCTCGGCTACGACATCGATGCCATCGCCGCACGCGGCCTGCTGGCCAAGGATTGGCAAAAAAAGCTGCCGAATAACGCCGCGCCGTACACCTCAACCATCGTGTTCCTCGTACGCAAGGGCAATCCCAAGGGCATCAAGGACTGGAGCGATCTGGTCAAGCCAGGCGTGCAGGTGATCACGCCGAATCCGAAGACCTCGGGCGGAGCGCGCTGGAACTACCTCGCAGCCTGGGGCTATGCGAAGGCGCAGCCGGGCGGCAGCGACGCGAAAGCCAAGGAGTTCGTGGCGCGCCTGTTCAGGAACGTGCCGGTGCTCGATTCCGGCGCACGCGGCGCGACCACGACCTTCGTCGAGCGCGGCATCGGCGACGTGTTGCTGGCGTGGGAGAACGAAGCGCTGCTGGCCATCAAGGAACTGGGGCCGGACAAGTTCGATATCGTCGTGCCGTCGCTATCGATCCTGGCCGAGCCGCCGGTGGCCGTGGTGGACAAGGTGGTGGACCGCAAGGGCACACGCAGCCTGGCACAGGCTTACCTGCAGTTCCTCTATACCGACGAGGGGCAGGCGCTGGCGGGCAAGCACTACTACCGTCCGACCGCGCCGAAGATTGCAGAGCGCTTTGCCGCGCAGTTTCCTAAACTAAAGCTGCTGACCATCGACAAGGATTTTGGTGGCTGGCAGGTGGCGCAGAAGACGCACTTCAACGACGGCGGCACCTTCGACCAGATCTATCAGGCCGGGAGGTAACACCATGACGCAGCCGCACGCCGCGCTTGTCCGGAGCGCACGGTTCCAGCATTACCTCGAGGGCTTGCCGTCCCGCTACAAGGCGGATGCGGCGCGTCCGTTGTGGCGCGATGCCAGCGGGCGCGTGCAGGCGCAGTTCCTGCAATGCGCGTTGACCAGCGAGTTCGCGCCCGTGGTGCATGTGCAGACCGGTGCGGCATTTGCGCATGAGGGGCGCATCCGCACCTATGCCGAGGATGACGAGGGCCTGTCTGCATGGCGGCTGTTCGCGCGAGCGGCGGACGACGCCACGCTGATCGCGCTGGATCGCATGTGCCGGCTGGTCCATGCGATCAATTATTTCCAGGGCGACGATACAGTGCCGCTGATCGTTGGCATCCATGATCGCCTGCTGGCCGCAGTACTCGAAGACCACGGTGCCGCTTACCGCAATGTGCTGGTGGCGCTCGGCCTGCCGCAGGATTTCGTGTGGATCCAGATCCCCGCCAACGCCAATCGCGAACTGTCCCTGCTGTTGCAGGTGGTGCGCAACTATCGGCGCAATGGTTTTCATCTGGTGGTGCAAGCCGACGATCTGGCCACGGCGCGCATGCTGCTCGCCCAGGCGCGTCCGGCGGTGCTCAGCATCGACTGGCGGACGCCATGGCCGGCCGGTGATCTCGACGCCCTGCGGACTGCCTGCGAGGCGCAAGGCGTTCAGCTACTGGCGCGGCATGTGCAGACTCCACAGGATGCGGCGCACGTGACCGAGGCAGGCATTCGGCTCGCGCAGGGCGAGGCCGTGCGGCCCCGCTGGCATATGAGCCAGACGAGCGAGGGCGGTGTTGCCATGCCGCAGCTCTTCGCCACGGCCGAGAGCGCAACGACGCTATGGGAGCGCGCATGAGCAGGCCGACCATCGTTATTCCTCCAGATTTCCGGGTGCTGACGGTCCCCGGGCTGTATGGCAGCGGGCCCGGACACTGGCAGTCGCGCTGGGAAGCGCTGCATCCGGACTGGCAGCGGGTCGAGCAGAAGGATTGGTCGCAGCCGAGCCTGTACCTCTGGGCGGAACGGGTCGGCCAAGTGGTTGCACAGGCGAGGCACGCGGTGCCGGGCGGGGCGGGCAAGGTCTTGCTGCTGGCACACAGTTTCGGTTGCCTGGCCTCGCTGCGCTATGTCCTCGATTCCGCTCTCGAAGATCCGATGCCTATCGCCGGCATGCTGCTCGTGGCACCAGCCGATCCGGAGAAATTTGGCGTGGGCCCCTTGTTGCCACAGGGGCCGCTGCCATTTCCGACGATCGTGGCTGCCAGCCGCAACGATCCGTGGGTTCCGCAGCCCGTCGCCTTTGGCTGGGCGACCTTGTGGGGCAGCGAAAAGATCGATCTTGGCGTCGCCGGGCACGTCAACGCCGATTCCGGGTTGGGCGACTGGCCGCTGGGGCTCAGCCTGGTCGAGCGGCTGATTCAGCGCATTCTGGCGTCTGGTACACAGCCCGAGTCGGACGTGCAATCGGCGTGGCAACGCGATGTCGACCTCATCGGTCCGATTCCATATATG